>JAHEBA010000127.1 GCA_024642465.1 Alphaproteobacteria bacterium | reverse complement strand
TGCCGGTCATCACCAGCAGCCACGCGGACAACTGCCCGCACAGCTCGGATGCCCTGTTGATCAGCCGCGTCATCGCCGCCTGCTTTCCGCCGGTAGCATTGTGGAAGGGTCAATGAACCTGCCCCGGCCGCGCGGGCCGGGACAGGCAATCATGTACGTTCAGCGCCGCCGTGCGGTCAGTTGGAAGCCTGCAGCGCGCGGGCAGCTTCGAGCACCTGCTTGCCAAGGTCGCCTGCTTCGGCCTCGAACTTGGTCAGCACCGGCTCGGAAGCTTCCTTCCACTTGGCGATCTCTTCCGGCGTCGGGGTATAGATCGTCATGCCGTTCTTCGCGGCTTCCTCGAACGCGGCCTTCTCGATGTTGGACATCTCTTCACGCACTGCCATGTCGGCTTTCAGTGCGGCATCGGACACGATCTTCTGCGTGTCGGCATCGAGCCCCTGCCAGAACTTCTCGTTGATCAGCACGATGAACTCGATGTCGGCATTGTTGGTGATGGTGATGTGATCCATCACTTCCCACAGCTTGCGCGACTTCACGCCCGACGCGCCGGTCATGCCGATGTCAACGGTGCCGCGCTGGTAGGCCAGATACTGTTCCGAGCCGGCCGTGTTGGTGGGCGATCCGCCAAGCGTCTCGACCCAGGTGCCGAGCGTCTTGCCGAACACGCGCACCTTCTTGCCCTTGAGATCCTCAGGACCCTTCAGCGGCGCGCCCTTGGACAGCATGATGTTGCCGCCATAGGCCTGCCACCACAGCACCCGCGATCCGGTTTTCAGGATGGCTTCGTCCAGCGGGCCGCGCACGGTCGAGCCCGGCGCCGTCGCCTTGCGCACCAGGTCCTCAGTGTTGAACACGAACGGCAGGTAGAAAATGTCCACCGCCGGAATTTCACCGGCAAAGCGGGTCAGCGAGGCCACGCCCATTTCGATCGCGCCGGAGCCCACGGCCTGCGGCACTTCCTTGTCCTTGTAGAGCTGGGCCGAGTCGTAGATCTGGACCTCGACCTTGCCATTGGAATTCTTCTCGACCTCGTCCTTGAACAGAAGCAGGTTCTGCCCGAGGTGGCTCTTCAGCGGCAGCTGCAGCGAAATGCGCAGCGTGGTGTCGGCAGCCCACGACACGGCGCTTACCGTGACCATGAATGCGGTTGCCATGGCGATACCCAGGAGGCGTTTCATGCGCGTTTTCTCCCTGTTGTTGATCTGTTGGCCAGGCAGCATGAACTGCATGGCAGGGAGCGGGATTATGACTCCGGACGCGACTCATGCAACCCGGCATGCGGAATAATGGTGGGCCTTGCGCGGCGTTTGCAAAACCTACAATCTGCCGCCTTCACCCCCCTTCCCGGATGCCAGTCCATCATGCCCAAGCCTGCCCGCGATGCCATTTCCCTGTGGGACATGTCCGCCCCCGAAACTGCCAGCTACAAGCCGCTTGACGGCGACGCGACGGCAGACGTCGCCATCGTCGGCGGCGGCTATACCGGCTGCTCAACCGCCCTCCACCTTGCCAGACACTGCATCTCCAGCATCATCCTCGAGGCGGAAGACGTGGGCTTCGGCGGCTCCGGCCGCAATGCCGGCCTGCTCAATGCCGGTCTCTGGCTGCCGCCCGAGCAGGTTCTGGAAATTGTCGGCAAGGAAGCCGGACAGCGCCTCGTCGAACTGCTCGGCGCCGGACCGCAATATGTCTTCTCGCTGATCGAGAAATACCAGATCCGCTGCGAGACCACCCGCAACGGCACCATTCACGCAGCCCACGCGCCATCGGGTTTTGCCGATCTTACCAACCGCTACAACCAGTGGAAAAAGCTCGGCGCACCGGTCGAACTGCTCAACCGCAGGCAGGCCGAAGATAAGATCGGCTCTTCCGCCTTCCACGGCGGCCTGCTCGACCGCCGCGCCGGCACCATCAATCCGATGGGCTATGCGAAGGGCCTTGCCCGCGCCGCCGTCAGCGAAGGCTCCAGGCTGCACACCGGCACCCGTGTGACGAAGCTCGACCGGGTGGATGGCAAGTGGCGGGTCACCACCCCCACCGGCATCGTCACCGCCGACTACGTGGTGCTCGGCACCAATGCCTACAGCGACGAACTGTGGCCGGGCCTGAACCGGGCCTTCACCCCGATCCACTACTTCCAGTTCGCCTCGGAACCGCTGACCGGCGACGACGACCGCATCCTGAAGGAACGCCAGGGCCTGTGGGACACCGGCGCCGTCATGTTCTCCGCCCGCCGCGATGCCCATGGCCGCCTCATCGTGGGCTCGATGGGCAAGCTGATCGGCGGCGAAACCGGCCTGTCGCGCACATGGGCCAGCAAGGCAGTGCGCCAGTACTTCCCCGAACTGGGGCCGGTCAATTGGGAAAAGGCCTGGCACGGCCGCATCGCCTTCACCAAGGACCACGTGCCGCGGGTGCACAAGCTGGCCGAAAACCTCTACACGGCGATCGCCTACAATGGCCGCGGCATCTCGCCGGGTACCGTGTTCGGCGCCTCCATCGCCGACGCCATTGCCGGCAAGGACGACACCAAACTCGCCATGCCGTTGAGCAACCTGTCGCCGGAGGCGTTCCGGGCGCTGCGCGAGGCTGGCTATGAACTCAGCTTCAAGGCCTGGCGTTTGCTCAAGACGCTCTGACCGTCCAAAACGGACGAAGCCGCCAGCCGTTACGACCAGCGGCTTCTTCACGTTGTCGGTAATCGGTATCAGGCGGCACGCCGCATGTGACGGCCTTCTTCCACCTCCTCGATGATCTTCGACAGGAAGGCATCGAGGTCGCCCCGGTGACGGCTGGTGATCAGGCCCTTGTCCGTCACCACCTTCTCGTCCTTCCAGTTGGCGCCCGCATTGATCATGTCGGTACGGATGGACTGCAACAACGTCAAGGCGGAAGATATCGTGGTCTACTCGTTCGCCTACAGGGTCGACAGCGCCACCCAGCGCAACCTGATCAGGGATTGCGCCTCGGATCCGGAAAAGTACTTCGATCCGCCGAGCAACGAAGCACTCGTCCAGAACTTCCAGCAGATTGCCGACGAACTTCGCCGACTGCACCTCAGCAGGTAACCGTCCGCATCCGCTGTTGATGGAAGACACGCAAGACTCCGCCGGTCTTGCGTGTTTTCTTTTGGTCCCGGCCCGGCCTGCCACCATATGGTCCAGAACCGCCGCCATAACCGCCAGAGGGATGAACACTCACACTGACAGGACGTGGGCAGTCATGACGCGCCGGACATGCAACACCTTGCTGGTGGCAAGCCTGCTGATCGCGCTCGGCGCATTGCTTGCCGTGCCCGGCGCGAATGCCCGCCCCCGCGACCTGGTGGACACCCGCAGCCGCATCGATTTCGAGCAACTCTACCATTTCGCACGAAAGGCGGCCGACACCTACCAGGAAACCGGCGCCATCCGCGACCGGCATCCCGGCGTGTCGTGGATCGCGACGCCCGGCCACAACAACGTGCTGTACTTCATCGAGACCGATGATGCCCGCCGCACCCATACCATCGCCGTGCGAGGCACCGTCGATGACACTAACTGGCAACTCGACATGGACACCCACGGCGCCTTCGACGAGAAGGCCGGGGTGCTCGTGCACCGTGGCTTCAACACCGTCGCCCGCACCATATACGCCAATGCCGCGAGCCGGCTGAACCCGGCTTACAGCACCTGGTTGACCGGCCATTCGTTCGGTGGAGCCGTTGCCGCCATCCTGGCCACCTATCTCGACCGCGACGGCTACTCGATCGCCGGCGTCTACACCTTCGGCCAGCCGAAGTTCACCAATGCCGAAGGCGTCCGCCGCTACTTTCACCTGCCCATCCTGCGCGTCGTTTACCAGAACGATGCCGTCGCCATGCTGCCGGACGCGGTGAAGTCGGGCAACGCACGGTTTGTCCATCTCGGTCCCGAAATCGTGCTCCTGAACGGCCCCTACTTCTGCTACCTCGACGAGGCCGAAGCCGCACACAAGTCGGTCCGCGCGTTCAGCCGCGGCATGACTTTCTCCAGCCTGCCAGACCACAAGATGAAGTGGTACCTGCAGGACTTGAGCGACAAGCTCAAGGCCGCCCGGGCAGTGCCCTACGCCAAGCGCCAGCAATATGTGAAGCGCCACAGGATGGGCACCGGCTTGGGCACTGCGTCTGCGAAAAAGGTCACCAACTTCAGCCGCCGGGCCACTTACTGACCTGGCTGCCGCATGTCCCTGCCCAGGCCCCCTGTCACCAACTTGTCACCGCTTCGTTACATGGCGGTTATCGACTCGGCCTAACCCTTCGTCCGAAAGACGAGGGGTTTTCGATGCAGGAACAGATAATCCAGGAAGCTGGCGCGACACCATCGGCAAGCCCGCTGAGGCGCGCTGCGGTGCGCAACTCCCACATATCGCGCGAAGGCATTCTGGAGCGGCTCTTCGCTTTCGCCTTCGACGGCCTGGTCTATCCGCAGATCTGGGAAGACCCGGCAGTGGACATGGCCGCGCTCGAGATCGAACCCGCTCACCACATCGTGGCCATTGCCTCGGGCGGCTGCAACGTCATGTCCTACCTGACCGCGGACCCTGCGCGGATCACGGCGGTTGACCTGAACGTCTCGCACCTCGCCCTGCTGGACCTGAAGCTGAAGGCCGCGCGCCACCTGCCTTCCCACGAAGACTTTGCCCGCTTCTTCGCCGATGCGGCAAGCCCGCTCAACCCGCACCTCTACGAGCTGTTCATCGAGCCCAATCTCGACCCCGCGGCCCGCAGCTACTGGAGTAGCAAGCGCCTCCTTGGCGGCCGCCGCATCGACATGTTCGCCCGCGGCTTTTACCTCAACGGCCTGCTCGGCCGCTTCATCTCGCTCGCCCACGCTGCCGCGCGCCTGCACGGCGTCAGGCCGGCCGAGATCATGAACGCCGGCATCATCGACGAACAGAGGTGGTTCTTTGCCGAGAAACTGGAGCCGCTGTTCCGCAAGCCGCTGATCCGCTGGCTCACGTCATCGCCGGTGTCGCTCTACGGTCTCGGCATTCCGCCGGCGCAATATGCCGAACTCACCGGCGGCCGCCACATGGCCGACGTGTTGAGCGAGCGGCTCGGCCAGCTCGCCTGCAGCCATTCGCTTGCCGACAACTACTTTGCCCGCCAGGCCTTCGGCCGCAGCTACCGGCACCACGACGCAACAGCAAGCCTGCCGCCTTACCTGGAGGCTGAGAACTGGGCCACCTTGCGCAACGCCGCCCAGCGCGTGCGCACCGCCAACAGCCCGATCACCGACGTGCTGGCCGCCCACCCCGAAGACAGCGTCGACCGGGTCGTGCTGTTGGATGCGCAGGACTGGATGGATGAAGCCCAGCTCAACGCCCTTTGGGCCGCCATCACGCGCGCAGCCCGGCCAGGCGTCCGGGTGATCTTCCGTACCGCCGCGCCCCACTCGCCACTCGAAGCAAAGCTAGATGCCGCCATTCTCGAGCGTTGGACCTACGACAGCGAAACCTCGCTCAGGCTCGGCGCCAACGATCGTTCCGCCATCTATGGCGGCTTCCACATCTACCGGTCCCGCCGATGAGCCAGCAACCGTCAACCTGCTCCGCCAGCCGCGGCCATGCGGCCACCATGAACCGGGTGTACCGGCGCCAGCGGCACGTCTACGACCTGACCCGCAAGTACTACCTGTTCGGCCGCGACACCATGCTGGACCGGCTTGACATTCCCGAGGGCGGTCGCGTGCTTGAGATCGGCTGCGGTACCGGACGCAATCTCGTCGCCGCCGCCCGGCGCACCCCGCACGCGCTGTTCTACGGCTTCGACATCTTCGCCGAGATGCTGGACCAGGCCCGCGCCAACGTACGCCGCAGCCAGGCCGCGCCGCGCATCTTCCTGACCCAGGGCGACGCAGAGAACTTCGATGCCCGCAGACACTTCCGCGTGGAAGGCTTCGACAGGGCCTTCATGTCCTACACGGTCTCCATGATCCCCGGCTGGCAGCAGGCGATAAGCCACGCGCTCCCCCCAGCTGAAGCCATCCGCCAGCTTGCACCTCGTCGACTTCAGCCCCATGAACCGCTGGCCCTGCTTTGCCCGCACCGCCATGCGCCGCTGGCTGGCAGCCTTTCACGTCGACCCGCGCGATACGCTGCCCGTCATGCTGGACAGGATGGCTGCCGATGCGGGCCTTCATGCCAACCTTGAAAGCATCGGCGGCGGCTATGCCGTCATCGCCTCGATCAGCACTGCCGCGCAGCCGCAGGCACGTGCGAAGCAACGCCGGGGCATCGACTGATTCGCGCAGGCAACGCAGCCATGAACGTCCGGCCGCATATCGCCAGCCCGGCCCGCTTCCGTGCCATCTGGATATCGGATTTCCATCTCGGCACCCGCCGCGCCCAGGCGGACCTGCTGCTCGACTTCCTGCGCACCACCGAGTCCGAGACGCTCTATCTCGTCGGCGACATCATCGACAACTGGTCGCTGAAGAAGAGCTGGTACTGGGACCAGTCGCACAACGACGTCATCCAGAAGCTGCTGCGCAAGGTGCGCAAGGGCACCCGGGTCATCTACATTCCCGGCAACCACGACGAGAACTTCCGCGACTTTGCAGGCACCCAGTTCGGCCGCGCCGCCGTCCGGCTCACCGACATCCACATCGGCGCCAACGGCAAGCGCTACCTCGTCATGCACGGCGACGAGTTCGACGGCGTGGTCAAGCACGCCAAGTGGCTCGCCTACCTTGGCGACAACGCCTACGAGCTGGCGATGAACCTCAACAGCTCCGTCAACCGCGTGCGCCGTCTGTTGGGCCCGCCCTACTGGTCACTGTCCGCCTACCTCAAGAACCGGGTGAACAAGGCCGTGGAGTTTCTCTCCAACTTCGAACAGGCCGTTGCCCGCGAAGCCCGCCGCCGGGGCGCCGAAGGCGTCATCTGCGGTCACGTCCACACTCCCGACATTCGCGAAATCGACGGCATCGAATATCTGAACGACGGCGACTGGGTGGAAAGCTGCTCGGCGCTGGTGGAGCACCTCGACGGTACCTTCGAGCTCATCCACTGGCGCACGCTTGCCACTGTTCCGGAACGCAGGGAGAGGGCGATTGCATATCCTGCTCGTAACGGACGCCTGGTATCCGCAGGTTAACGGCGTTGTCCGCACACTTGATACGGTCGCACGGCTGCTTCGCGCGGCAGGCCACCGAGTCACCCTGCTGACGCCGGAAGACAAGCCCACCTTTCCATTGCCCACCTACCCCGAAATTCGCCTTGCGCTGGTGTCTCCCGGCGCCGTGGCGCGCCAGATTGACGAGACGCGCCCGGATTGCATCCACATCGCCACCGACGGACCGCTTGGCTGGTTTGCGCGGCGCCATTG
>JAHEBA010000126.1 GCA_024642465.1 Alphaproteobacteria bacterium | reverse complement strand
GATGAACTGCGGTGGCCCTCGCAGGATGAACAGGTCAGTCAGCGCATCGACCACGTCGGTTGAGTTGAGCTTGCGGGCAACGCGGATCATCAGGGCCTCCTTGGTGAACTCGTCGATGATGTTGAAAGGCACTGACCTGTCACGCTTTAACCAGGCCGAGCTCGACAGCGTCGCGCGCGAGCTGAATGAACGGCCACGAAAAACGCTGGACTTTGAAACGCCAGCTGAGAGATTCAATGCGTGTGTTGCGGCCACCCGTTGAACCCGCCGAGGTGGAGCGGACATTCTCCGCTCCACACCAAACCGGCCGCTTTTGACCCACAACCGACATCGACCAACGCTTGATCAGGCGCGAAGTCCACGCTGCGAGTGTCGCCATTCTAAGAGGGCTGAACCAGTGGCCAAACACGTTCGCCGCGGGCCTTCGGAATGGATTGGTCAGCTTCCCGACAGTCGCCGAAGTGCCCGAAAGTCCTGGATAGTGATGTGATTGTGATCACAACGACTTCTGACCATTTGCAAAAGTATTGATATTTAAGGACTTCATTACAGTGGGGTCTGCTGCTCTTTGAGTTCTCGGATGACCCAGTCGCGGAAGGCGCAGGCAATCGGTGGCATTTCGTCATTGAACGGCCATATCAGGTGATAGCCATTTTTTGTATTCACAGTGTTGGTGATCGGTTGCACCAAGGTTCCTTGTTCAAGGTCGCGTTCAACCAGATGACGCCATGCCAGTGCAATCCCACTGCCATTGCGCGCCGCATCTATAACAAGCGGATAGTTGTTTATCTTCATTTTTCGCTGTGTCACAGGCAGAGGAAGGCCGGCCTCTGTAAGCCAGATGGCCCAATTCATCCAATGCCATTGTTCGTACTCAAGATCGAGCAAATCAGCAGAGGGCAAGTCTTCCAATTCCAGGCCAACTGGAAATCGATCAAGATATCGCGGCGAGCAGACGGGGAAAACTTCCTCTTCGAAGAGTAGTTGTGAATCGTACCCAACCCAATTGCCTTCACCATGCACAATGCCTATCTGAAACTCACTATTGAGCAGGTCTGCTTCCACATCAGTTGTGGTCAATCGCATCAAACTTTGTGGACATTGTGCTTCGAAGCGGCACAACCTCGGCATCAGCCACATTGCAGCAATTGATGTATCGGTTACAACATTAAGTATACCCGTATCATCCTCTATACGAACTTCATCTACTGCATTCGCCAGATGGGTAAGCGCAATGGATACAGTGTTTTGAAACAGCTTGCCGCGCTCGCTTAATTGAACCGAGCGATGCCCGCGTTGAAACAGCGACACCCCAAGACTTTCCTCTAGTCCTCGGACCTGCTGGCTCACAGCAGGGGCCGTTACGTTTAGCTCCCTTGCTGCTAGCGCAAAGCTGCAATGGCGCGCTGCAGCCTCAAACGCGATGAGTGGATCAAGGCTTGGGAGCTTTCTTCGAATATGCAGCATAAAATATACTTATCCTAGAGCCATAGAAATTATCGTTTGCACGCACTTTTGGCCTAGAATAGCTTTTTCATATCTGTTTATCAACGCGTTGTGGGAGCTATGAATATGGATGCTTCGGTCATCAAAATGCGTCAAGGCGATGCGCCGTTTTGTGCAGACCCCTCAACCTCATTCACCATGCCGGCGCGCTATTACACCAGTTCAGAGATTTACGAGCTTGAGAAGGACGCTATTTTCTATAAGACTTGGCATTATGCCGGGCATGTATCGCAGGTCTTGGAAAACGGCAGCTACTTCACAACTTCCATCCACGAGCAGAACGTCTTTGTTGCACGCGGGCGCGATGGCAACTTGCGTGCATTTTACAACGTATGTGCACATCGTGGCCATGAACTGCTAACGGGAGCTGGCAAGAAGCAGGTGATCACGTGCCCCTATCACGCCTGGGCTTTTGACTTCAGCGGCAATCTTGTTGCTGCCCGCAATTCGGAAAATGTTGCCGGGTTCAACAAGTGTGAGTTTTCTCTCAAACAGGTGCGGCTGGAAGTATTCTGCGGAATGATAATGATCAATCTTGATCCAGATGCCACACCCTTCACCGATCAATTTGACGGGCTGGAAGAAGAAATCCGCAGCTACATGCCGAGCGTCGACAAGCTATCATTTGCCCAGCGCGATACATTTGAAGTGGCGTCCAATTGGAAGGTGCTGATCGATAATTTCCTGGAGTGTTATCATTGCGCCCCGGCTCACAAGGATTTTGTTGATCTGGTGGACATGAAATCCTACCGCACAATTACTCACAAGCGCTACTCGTCTCAATGTGCTGGTGCACCACGCACCACCAACTCCAAAGCCTACAGTTTTGAGCCGGGAGAAGTTGATTTCGGTTATGCGGGCTTTTTTGTGTGGCCGAATTTTACAATCTGGATCTACCCCGGTGAAGCCAATTTGTCCGTGTTGCAGATGAACCCGGCCGGCGTTGCCGAAACCATTGAATATCAAGACTGGTTTACGCCCGGCGGCGTGTTGACCCCGCAGCTAAAAGAGGCCGCTGACTATCAAAAGAATGTGCTTCAACCCGAAGACATAAGCTTGTGCGAAAGCGTTCAGCGCGGCTTGTATTCAAGGGGTTACAATCAAGGCCGCTTTATCGTTGATCATGGCAAAACTGAGTTGAGTGAACACGCCGTTCATCACTTTCAGTCAATGGTTATGCAAGCGCTTGGCGCAATGCTGGAATAATCAGCTGTGCCAGAGAGGAAAATTTGTACTGTTCCGGATAAGCGCTGAAAACTTGGTACAAATCGTGGCACTATCGGTTCGACCATCGCTTGGCACATTCGACCATCGCCTGGCACAAGTGCGTGTCCGGTCTTGATCAATCTGCATAAGGTTTTGCCATAGAGCGAACAGCAAGGTCTCCGCCCAAACTGACCCAAACCGTGATCCGGCGAATGTCTCAAAGGTCCGCAGAGCTGACCATTGGATTGCTAAGGCTGAACTGTCTGGAAATGATGCTGTGGACGGCTCCTCCGCCGGCATCGCGATGTGCCAAGTTTGCGGTGTCATCTAAGGAACCGCCAAGAGTGGCTGACGGCAGGAAATGGCACAAAGGAGCCGGCTTTGTCTGACGGGCCATTAGTCTGCTATTGAGGGAGGAACGGACGCTATCACCTAG
Source organism: Alphaproteobacteria bacterium (assembly GCA_024642465.1). Classification (GTDB taxonomy): domain Bacteria; phylum Pseudomonadota; class Alphaproteobacteria; order Rhizobiales; family Aestuariivirgaceae; genus Anderseniella. The sequence continues at coordinate 4,434 of JAHEBA010000126.1, read as the reverse complement.
CGTGAAAACGGGCCGTTCCTGACCCCTAAGCCGAAAAACGCTCTCCATACTCCGGAAATTTGAAATCTGGCTCTGCACCAACGGGTCTGTCGGAGTATCATGGAATATGCTTCAATGAACGCCACTCTGCACTGGGGATTGCCGAAAGAATTCAAAAGCTGACATGTCTCGCCGATTTGCATTTATTCAAGCTGCCGACATCGCCGATTACTCATTAATGATGTCGGAGGACGAGACTGCCACAATTGCATTGGTACACGAACTTCGCGACCGACTGCTTGAGCCTATTGCAGAACGCCACGAAGGAGAAATTCTGAAGCGATTGGGTGACGGGTGGATCATTGCCTACCCCTCTGTGACATCAAGCGTCCTGGCTGCCCTGGAAATTCAGAATGGCCTCGCTGAGCACCCCAAGACACGGCTACGTTTGGGCATCCACATGGGTGACATCGTCCACGACGAAGCCGATCTCTACGGAGCTGGCGTAAACATCGCTTGCCGACTGCAGACTGAAGCGCCCCCAGGTGGTGTCCTGATCTCGGCAGACGTCTACAACCAACTCTCGACGAAACAAGGTCATGGCTTTTCGGATGCAGGGACATTCAAACTCAAAAATATTCCGCGCCCTATTCAATGTTTCCAGTGGCGACCTGAGAAGCTAGTTGCCCGCAGCAGGTCTGAGGAAGTTCCCACAATCGGTGTCGAGAAGCTGATGGCAGCGCCTTCAGATGAAGAAACCGCTGCAGCTGCTGAAGACCTGCACGGGCAGATTGTTTACGGACTGTCGAGGCGCACGGGCATTAAGGTGCGAGACATGACAGTCGGATCAGCTGAAAGCACCACCTATTCCTTGCGGGGAAGATTCCGCCGCTCTGGCGAGCGGGCGAGGGTCAACCTGTCGCTGGTGTTACTCGAAGATGCATCAACCGTCTGGGCAGATGCTTTTGAAGGTGACGCGACCGACCTGTTCGCATTTTGTGACGACGTAGCCGCACAGGTCGATGCCAAGCTTCGCTTGTTCGTCAATTCCCTGGACAACAACCGCATTGGCGAACTTCCGGATGAGAACCTCAGCGTATCGGAGTTGCGCACCCGCGCGGCCGGCCTTTTCTACGAATGCACAATTCCTGATCTGGAGCGCTGCATATCGGTGATGGACCGCGCCAGGCGCCTCAATCCGAAAGATGGCATGAGCCTTAGCATGTGGGCCATCGGCGTCGTGATGCGCTACAAATTGCGGTTTGAGCCTATTGAAGGGGACATGCTGAAGGAACTCGTCGCTGCGCACGACCTCGCCGTGGAGCTAATGCCGCAGAGCGATTTCGTGTTTTTTACAAGATGTCTCTTTCGCAGTATCACAGATCGCGACCCTGACAAGGTGATGTCTGACGCCAGGCGCTGCCATGAGCTCAGCCCCAACTACCCACAGGCACACATTGCCTTGGGGTATGCATACATCCTTTCAGGGGATTTCGAGAAAGCTGTCGCTGCCATGCGCAAGGGAACGGAATTGAGACACGATCCATATTGGGCATACCGGCGGCTGCACATGGCGGTCGCTCAGTATTGTGGCGAGGACTTCGAAGGCACGATAGCCACGCTAAACGAAATGATCGACCTGAAGCCAAGTGTTCGCGGATTCAGAAAGCTACTTATCCTGGCCCTGAAGGCGCTCGGGCGCGATGCAGAACTGCAGAGAGAAGGAAATGCGGCTGCCCTGCTCGACGATGGCGAAAACTTCTTTGTTCAAGAACCGACAGTGCCTGATAGCCACTTGTGGTTGCGCGAAGCGTTGGCCCCGGGTTCAAGCAAAGTTTCGGCAACAGCTGAATGACAACTTGATCCGCAAAACTGACCTCAAGGCGCCAATTACTGGACCGTCTGAAGTTGGCACAAAGCAGTCATCGCAGAAGGGTGATGGCTAATTCCGCTTTCGGGGGTGAATCAGACAGTCCCAGCGATAATCAAAACAGGTGTTTGACCCTACGTTCACGTAGCGAGCGCAAAATCAGAGGTTCTCCTATCAAGACCATTACAACGTTCGGACAGAAATCGCGACTTCCCGGATTGAGAACATCGATACCGTTCGTGCAGTACGAGCGAAACGCGCTCTAGCGCCAAGATCGATCTTCGCGACCCTCCTATTGAACCTAGATTGTCGGATCGGCCTCCGGTACTCTCTGAAACGGAGGCTGTTTCATGGTCGATCGTCGTCTCGCCGCGATCCTTGCAGCCGATGTAGTCGGCTATTCCCGCCTAATGGGTGAGGATGAGGAGGGCGTGCTCTCGGCGCTCCGGGCGCTGCGAGAGGAGCTGTTCGACCCCACAATCACCCGCCACCGCGGCCGCATCGTCAAGCTGATGGGCGACGGCGCCCTGATCGAATTCGCGAGCGTCGTCGATGCCGTGAAGTGCGGCGCCGAAGTTCAGTCCGCCTTGGCCGTTCGCAACGCCGGGCAGGCTGAGAACAAGCGCTTGGAGCTTCGCATCGGTATTAATCTTGGCGACGTGATGATCGAGGGTGACGATCTCTACGGCGACGGCGTGAACATTGCCTCGCGTATTGAGGCGCTGGCCGAGCCGGGGGGCATCTGCGTCTCGCAGGCGGTGGTCGATCAAGCCCGGGGCAAGGTCGATCTGGGATTCGAGGACCTGGGCGAGAAGTCGCTGAAGAACATCGCAGCGCCCGTGCGAATCTACAGAATCGTCGCTATCGATGCAGTCGCGCCGGTGACGCCGCGCGGGCGCCGCCTTCTAACCCTCCGGGCTGCGGCAGTGGCCTTTCTGGCTGTGGTGATTGCCGGCGGCTGGTACCTCACCCGCCCCGCTCCGGTGGCGGCGATCAGCGCTGACCGAGTGATGACGATCAAGGGTCCTGCGATCGCGGCGCTGCCCTTCACGAACCTCAGCGGCGACTCTACGCATGATCTTTTCGCACGCGGGATATCCAACCAGGTTGCCGCCGCTCTGACCCGGTTCAAGGGCGTGCGGATTCTTTCTGCGCGCGCGGCCGCGCAATATGCCGACGACCTCAAGGCACTGAGAAGTGAACTCGGCGCCGACTATCTGCTCGAGGGCAATATCCGGCGCGGTGCGGAGCAAATCCAGATCACGGCGATCCTGACCAAGGTCGACACGGGCGACCAGATTTGGACTGATACCTTCCAGGCTGATGTCGCCCCCGCGAACATCGTCGAAGTGCAGGACCGGCTGGCCGGACAAATCGCCGGTGCCATCGCTGACGATTCCCGCGGCGTCGTAGTGCTCGACCGTGTCGTCGACCAGGCATCCGCCGCGCCCGACGATCAAAGCAGCCTGGATTGCGCAATCAAGGCTGGAATCTGGCAGTCAGAAGAGGAAATGCGGGCTGGATACCGGTGTCTGACCACCGCGCTTGAGCAGGATCCAACCTATGCCACCGGATGGGTGAGGCTCGCCGGCATTCTCACCGACAGTTACTTGGATGGCCCGCTGTTCAGCGACTCTCCGGACTATGATCCGCGAATAGAGATGCTGGAGGCGGCGCGCAAGGCGGTCAAGTTGGCACCCAACAGCGCCGACGCCCATAACGCGCTGGCGTTGGCCTATTACTACAACGCTGACGACGACCAGTTCCTTACCGAAGTAGCCAAGGTCCTGGAACTGAACCCCAACGATGCCGGTGCGATCGCGTGGCTCGGCACCCTGATGGCCTTCTCCGGTCTATGGGACGAGGGTGGTGCGTTAGTCGCAAAGGCGCTCGCCTTCAACCCCAGTGTCGTCAGCCCATCGTCCCGCTACGCGCTGGCCAAGGCACACTACTATCGGGGCGAGTACGCCGAGTCGCTGAAGGATTTCCAGCCGATTTGGGCTGCCTGGCCTGGCTATTGGATTAACGACCTCAATCGCGCTTATCTCTATGCCGATTGGGGCAAGCAGGCGGAAGCCGAGAAAGCCGCCGCCGCGCTGATGAAGCAACGCCCGGACTTCGTCGTCGAGGACGCTGCCGATTTCTACCGCCGGCTCCGGTTCCAGGAGTCCTACATTGACAAGATGGTCAAGGCCCTGAAGAAAGCTGGCCTACCGTCGCGAGGCGACTCGTAGGCTTCTTCGGCAAGTTTACCGAAGCAGCGGCTATTGTTGGCACGAAGCGGACATCCTGTAGCAGTGCTCATGGAGTCCGCTTTCAAGGGCAGTTCAGACATTCTGATTCGCAATCAAAACCGTCTGCTTATGACCCGACCCGGACGTCATGGTGTGGCGCCGTTCTCGTTTACGCTGGATAGATTGCCGAGATTGAGTTTTCCAAATACCATCAAATTGCGTGGCAATTGGCCACCCATAGAAATCGGGAGGTGGTTCATGGCGACTATTACGACCGATCAAGCACAAGACCGTATTCTTAGTACTTTGACCTTGGGATTCAGCGCTGACCCAATCATGCGTTGGCTATTC
>JAHEBA010000125.1 GCA_024642465.1 Alphaproteobacteria bacterium | reverse complement strand
CGATCCACGCACTCAGGTCCCGACCGGATCGGAACGCCTGGGGATCGGGAATGCTGGCCACAAGGGCGGTGGCAATCAGCGGACCGACACCGGGGATCGCTTCCAGCTGCCGGGAGACCGGGCTGGCCTTGTGACAGGCAAGGATGCGCCGGTCAGCTTCCAGGATCTGGCGCTTGGCGAGCTGCAACTGCACGACCAACGCCATCAGGCACTCATGCGCTGCAGCCGGGATACGTTCATCCCCCTCCTTGCCAATCAGCTCAAGCAAGGCTTCCAGACCGTTGCGCCCGGTTCCGGCCACGATGCCGAACTCGGCCAGGTGGGCACGGATCGCATTGGTCAAGGTAACCCGCTGGCGCACGAACAGCTGGCGCGTCCGGTGCAGCATCAACACCGACTGCTGCTCAGGTGTCTTCACCGGCACAAATCGCATCGTTGGCCGCTGAACCGCCTCACAGATGGCTTCAGCATCAGCCGCATCATTCTTGTTCCGCTTCACGTAGGGCTTCACATATCGTGGCGGCATCAGCTTGACCTCGTGACCAAGCTTGACCAGTTCCCGCGCCCAGTGATGGGCGGTCGCGCAGGCTTCCATGCCGACCAGACAGGGCGACTGGCGTTCAAAGAACGGCAGCAGTTGCCGCCGCCTCAGCTGGCGCTGGACAACAATGTTACCGACCTCATCGATGCCGTGTACCTGGAACACGTTCTTCGCGATGTCCAGACCAATCGTGCTAATCTTTTCCATGGATGGCTCCTCCTTGGCGGTTCCTCGAATGACACCGCAAGTTTGGCACATCGCGATGCCGGCGGAGGAGCCGTCCACAGCATCACAAGCAGACAAACTGCTAGTGCGTGTGGTCCGTTGCACAAACAATGAGGCAGCCCCCGAAGGAGCCGCCACTAAGGCCTCGACAAGCTGATGCTCTCAAGATGCTGGTGTGTACCAGATAGGTGAAGTATATGCCCGTTCCTGTGTTGTCATGGGAACTTCCTTTGGCATCTCAACGCCGTAGCGCTTGGCGTCATAGGCCGTCCACCGCGGTGTTGGAATTTCGAGCACACGGGCATAGTAGAATGCCTTCTGGGCCGCATCGAAATCTGGGTCGGTCCACACCGTGATCAGTTCAGGTGCACCGATGCTGTTACTCCATGTTGCACCTGCCACATCCACCGTATTACCGACCGGGGGCAGTTTGCCATCAGCGCCGGGCGTACGATCACCTGACCAGACCACATCGTAGACCTTCTCATGGGTCTTGCCGTCGCTGTCCAGCCAGCCCTTGACGATCTGGATGCGGTCAAGGTTGCCACTGTAGGGGTCCTTGGCTGCTGCCACCATGAAACTCGGTGCCTTACCCTCTGGCCGTGGAGTGAGGTCGCCGCCCATCGGCACGCCCTTGCTGTAGCCTGCTTCTGCGGGCAGCCGGGTCTTGGCGTCCTCTGCGGTAAATTCCCATCCGCCAAACAACCGCACGATCATCCGGGGGCCGGTAGTGGCATAGACTTCCTTGCGCTTCATGGCATCGAACAGAGCCTCGCGCGTGTTTTCTCTGGCCCAAACACCCGCATATCCCGACGCGGCCATTTCCCAACCTACAATCCTTAGAGGACCAAACTCTCCGACCAGGTGTTCCCAGCGTTGCGGGCCTGGCTCGACGCCTGAATGCTTGCCGAAAAAGTTCTCCTCTTCGGCGGTGGAAAGACCTGTATGGCTGTCGGTAGAGCCAACCATGCCGAACTTGTAGGGGTTCGTGCCCAGCGTCGCTTCCAGCTTCAGGCCGTTTTTCAGCGCTTCGCGGGCATATTCATATTGAAGCATTTCAGGCTTCTTGAGGACCGGGCCGAGATTGGCCTTGTCCCAGGTTTCGTAGTTGGCAAATTCGTCATTGGGCGACAGGAACGGGTGGGCTTCTCCATCACCCTTGATCTGTGTTGCCTCATAGAGCGGTTCCCACTTTGCACGGGTTTCAGCGTAAGAACCGGTCAAGGGTTCGCCGGTCGCCGGATTGGTCTCCACAGGGAACATGATGCCGTTGGACATGTTGCCATTGTGCGCCAGAGCCAGTATTTCGCCACCGGTCTCCGCCTCGTATCGCTCCATCCATTTCCACAGGTCTTCCGGATTGAAGCTTTCAGTCGTCGTATAGGGCAACATCTTTCGTGCGGTTTCTGCCCCATCGCGGTAGAGCACATTGCGGTGCAGGTTGTTGCCGCCTTCGGTCGAGGTCCATTCATAGCCGATCATGGCCGTGAAACGGCCGGGTTCATTGAACGCCTCGGCCGTCTTCAGATAGCGCTCCCAGATACTCTTGGCGAACGCATCGTCAAGCAGAACATGGGGTATGTTGCCGCCAGAGAACTTGGTGATGATGTCCATGGTCGCCATGAGCGCGGTTTCGCCGCCAACGTTCAGCCGTTCATTCCAGTCCTTGACCGTCGGGTCACGCAGCAGTTCGGCATTGCCTGCGACAATCTCGTTCATCGCCCCCATGCCGTCAGAGTGATCCGCGACTACCAGCCAATCCAGCGGCCGTGACAGCTTCAAGCGAACACCGTGGCTTGAGGTGACTTCCTCTCCGCGCGCGAAGCGATACGCCTCTTCGGGCCCAAGCGTGGCGCCGAATGCCCTGGCGTCGAGAGAGTTGGACGTATGCAGGTGTGTATCGCCCCAGAACACTTGTGTCGGAAAACTCCGGCCAGCATAGGGGGAATAGCTCCTTTTCTTGAACAGGCCCGCATCGTCGGCTGAGAGCGACATTTCTCCCACCTGGCCACCTATCTTCTGGTCCGCGGCCATCGTCGTGCCAGCCATGAACAACAGCCCGACCACGGATACAGCCGACAACAGCGCAGAACGATTGCGTTTCGATTTCAATGGACCTACTCCCTCAAGAACACAGAAATTATTGTCTCTTAGATGTTGAACATGACTTCGAACGAAGTAAAGTCTGGCGGCGAATGTCCTTGATGGTGCGTTCCGCTCCATTCTTGTGACGCTCGGTCTTCTGTCTCATTGTTCACTCCTCTTCGGTGACAATGAGCTTAGAACACTCCCTTAGGCAATCAACCTAATCTGTCCCATTGGTGCTGACGTGGAACATTCCGTTTAGACTTACTTGATCCGCTCGAGGTCACCGGGCTTCCAGCTGTAGTCGATCGCTTCCTTTCCCGGGCCGTACAGCCGCAGGATGGCAAAGAAGCCGCGTCCCGGCGCAGTAGCCAACCAGTTCGCTTCTTTCCCCTCGGGCGCCTTTGGACCAACGTAGAGGTCAATCGTACCGTCCGAGTTCAACACCGGCTTGTCGCGTGAACCGAGTGACGGGAAGCGTCTCACATTGGTGGCCAGACCAGAAGCGTTTTCGGCCTCGTAAAGAGTCATTGACCAGAACAGCCCGGCCGGGACCTTGGGGGGCAAGGTCACTTTGTAGGACTCGTCGCCCGACAGAGGTTTGCCATCTGCGTCATTGAACGCGATTTCATAGGCCGCGCCCTTGCCCGGATTCTGCGATACCATACCGGGGCTGATGGAGTAATAATTGGTGAACATCCAGGCGCGCGGTTCGATTTCATAAAAACCCGCCGCCTTGTTGCGCCAGGTCAGATCCAACGTCTTGTCAGGCCCCGGTGCGCTGACATTGTTGATCGGATTGACCCATTGGCGATCTTTCCAGACCCTGAGGTCGCGACCGCCAATCTCGGACTTCATGCCGATCACACGGCTGGTATTGTAGGCTGTCTTCGCGGCCGCATTGAGGATCGCCCGCGTCTCGTCGTCGGGCGCGAAAGGTCGTCCGGCAATGATGCCGATATTGGCAAGCAGACCTAGCCCGTCGGCGCTGGCAAGGTCCTCGCCTTCCTTGTCCGCCAGCCATTTGAGCTGTTCAAAGGCGCTGAAGTCCGAATGCGGTAGCATGTTCGCGGGGACCCCGGAGGCATTGGGAAACTCCATTGCCTTGCGGTCCGCCTCGGGCAGGTTCAGCGGGTAGATCTTCACCTGCTCCATTAGCGACACTGCCGGGGAGAGATCCGCAGGGTCCTGGTAGAAGGCGCGCAAAAATATGAAAACGTTCTTTGTGCCAGAACGGTAGACGTAGTAGCCCTCCGGAACATCGCCGTCGTAGCCCGGCGGCAGGATCAGGAACTTGCCGCCCTTGCCGGCATCCGGACCCGGAAGGCCAACGTCGCCGAAAAACTTGCCGCCGTCGACGGGGATCGGTCGCTGCCAGAAATCTAGCAGAATGCCCTGAAGATTGGGCGGTGCCTCGAAAACGAGCGGTCCGGTCTCGCCCATGTCGACGTAACTCATTGCATAGAGCACGTCGGAGTTGGGCGTCGTGACCAGTGTCTTTGGATCGAGACGTTCCTTCCATACTGGTAGAATGTTGTATCCGGCCCCGAACACCTCTTCAGAGCCGAACTTCATGCCAAGCGTGTTGATGAGCGGCATGGCCCAGAGATAGACTTGGGTAGCCTGCTGGAAGGTCAGTTCCTGCATCAGCGTCCTGGCTGTTTCCGGCGTCGGGCGGTTCTGCTCGAAGGGAAGGTTGGCGAGGCCATCGAAGCGCGCCTGATCCGCGGCCACTGAACCAGCAAGACTGACGGAGAAGAGGCATGTCGCGGCGATGGATGAGACAAGAAGTGCGCGCACCATGGGCTTAATCACCTTTTCTCTAAATTTTGGACGATTCCTGAAAACTGGCCTGATCGCTGGCGCACCGGAGAGTGTGAAGTATGCCAAGTGGCTATTTTGAATAACCACTTTGGTTGATTACCTCTCGACTTTCGGACGCTCGCCACCGATATGAACTCGTCAGTCTGGAGAAGAGAATAATTGACCATCTGATACACTACCAATAGATTATTGATGTGTATAAAGTATCAGGAATTTGAAATGCGTGACGCGCTCCGCTGTGCCGTTGTCCTTGCTGAAGCTAAAAATTATCACCGTGCAGCAAAGCTGTTGGGTGTAAGTCAGCCACACCTCTCACGGGTCATTCAATCGCTCGAAAAACGATTGGGCGTGAAGCTCTTCGATCGCAATCGCGGGGGCATGGATGTCAGCGCCGATGGCAAAGCCGTTCTGCGCGACGCGACGAAACTGCTCAAAGCTGAGGACAAGTTTCTTGCTCAGGTGGCGGCGATCCGGAGCAAGGACACCACAAAAGTCAGGATCGCTGTTGCGGCTTACGTGTCCCAGACATGGCTTGGCGGAGCAATTGCTGATTTGACTAGAGCACACCCGGAAATCTCCATCAGGGTCCAGGAAGTTGAGTGGTGGGATCTCACCAACGCGGTAGTTGGCAAGGTCTATGACCTGGCCATCGGTGAGACCAGTGAAGCAGAGTTGCTCGACGAAATCGCCATCGAGAGTTTCCCCCTGCGCAAAGGTGGAATAATTGTCCGAGCCGATCACCCCCTTGCCACGAGGGCCAACCTAACTCTTGAGCAGATCGCAGAGTTTCCGGCCGCCGGACCGCGCCTGCCGGGTCGTGTTGCACGCGTTCTCCCCAAGACGGGTAAACTGGGCAATGTGACGAAGGATGGGCAGTATTATGTGCCGATGATCGAGTGCGCAACGCCACAGGCGTCAATAACCGTTGTATCCGAGTCCAATGCCTTCTGCATGATCCCCCCACAGATGTGCAAGGATGAATTACTGACCGGCAAGCTCATTGAGTTGCCAATTCACCCGCCCTGGCTACATCTCAGGCAGGGTATTATGCGCTTGCGCGGTCGATCGCCGTCTGCCGCTGAACAAACCGTCATTGCTGCAGCAAAGATGGCTGAGCGGAAGTATTTCGCAGCCTGACAAACCCTGCGGCATCGTACTTCGATCGCATACCTAAACAATTGCACGTCAAATGGTTTCTGTACCAGCTCCCTAGGTAGGGGGGAGGTCGAAGATGGCGGCAGGTCTGCCCAATGCTCGCTTCATACCGCTGGATATTAACTGCCATTCAATTCCGGCCAATGAACCAGTCTGGCCGCAGGTTGAAATAGAGATTGTCGCGTTTCTGCAACAGTCTTGAGAGTCTGCTTGGGGTCACGAACGGACTCTAGGTCTAGCGACTGCGAACGTCTGCTCTACCCCTGAAAGCAGACGTCATCGGCCTAGGCAGAGAGAGTCCGTTTAGTGCCAACTCCAGACGGTTCGGCCATCGCAGCCCCAGGGTCGGCGATGCAGACAGAGCCGCCCTCAGCGCGCGCGGCTATTGCTTATGCAGAAATCTTTCGCAACTGCGGCGAGCCTCTTGCCGCGATGCAGCCTGTTTCGCGAAAGCGATCGTTAACACTGTCATGAGTCGTCGAATCCATATCGACCTTTCGTTGCGTGGTGCCTGGACTAGCAGGGAGCGGGACACAACTACCACCCCATCGAAATAAGAAAACTGCCACTTTTAACAACATTGGCGCTTCGCTCAGGACACAAATAATTGTGATATTTCCATTGTATTTGCCTATCGCGATCAGATTCAGCAATCTGGCTGTATTGACTACTTTAGATCAGTCACATCGGCTGGGTATATTGCGCGACAGACCTGAAAATGATACGCGCAAGCAGACGAAAACCGCCGCAACACGAGCAACAAATAACCCCACGACAGGGTCTCATGGATGTAGCAATCTGTCCTGTAGAGATTGGTCTATTGCTCGTCACGAAAACTGTGCAGAATGGTTTTGTCCAAAATTGTAAGATGTCCATACTCCGTTTTCAACGCCGCGCGCTCCTCGAGATCTTTCAGGCATCGACTAAGTGTGGGGCGCGCGATTCCAAGGATCTTCGCCAGATCATCCTGTGTCGCTCTGACCTCTTTCCTGTTTTCAGAAAGAGCAAGCAGGCGTCGGCAAACACGCGCCCGAACCGTCAGTGCCAAGGCCTCCGCCAGCAAAGCGACGGCCTGTGCGGCGTTTCGGGTGGCCAGATCGTGAAAGGCAAGCCAGTGTTGAGGCTGATCTTGCAGCAGCTTTTTGGTGTCTTCACCTGACAGGTACAAGACTGTACTTTCGGCGACGGCACGGACAGAAACGATACGGGGCGCATCCCGGAGCACCGCCGCATCACCGATCCAGAACCCTTCGTTTGCCCGTAGGAAAGAAACAGGGTCTTTCGCGACCAGCGGAAACTCAACCTCGACACTGCCGAATTTCAAGCCGTAAAGCCCATCCGGCGCGTCTCCGGCACCAAACAACAATGCTCCCGCTGCAAAGGTTTTCTCAGTGCCTACGCTGGCAACCCAGTCTTTAAAAGCAGGCACCTGATCGGCCAGCCAGCCGACCCGTTCCAGCCTCCCTAAGATGCTATCAAATGAATTGTTTCGAATGTTACAATCTCCGAGTTTTGTGCTTCATTTTTACAGCGCAACCGGTACGCTTGCTTAAAGGGCGCTTTTGCGCTTTCACAACGTAAGAAAAATCCTGACGTCGTTTATCCAACTGAAGAGAGGGAGATAAATGCTCCGAGGACCGTTACAATACTTCCCAATGGCCACTTTTTTGCCGCTGCGCTCGCCTTCGCATCGCCTGCCGTTTACGCACAGCAGTACTGGCATGGGGACGCTGAGGGGGTTGAATGGTACCCAACCGGTGATAACCTTA
>JAHEBA010000124.1 GCA_024642465.1 Alphaproteobacteria bacterium | reverse complement strand
CCTGATCTTCAGCCAGTGGCTGTCGGGGAAGCTGTAGTAACTCAGCGTCTCATCAATGTGCGCCTCGACGAGATCGGCAGCTTTACCCAGCTTCTGGCGGCGCAGCTCGTCGATGACCGCAACCCACGGAGCCGTCGCCTGACAAAATGTGCGAAAGATTCTGGACACTACCTTCGCGTGGGCGTCTGCTCGAGGAAGTCCTGCGCTAAGTCGGGAACTGACCTGAGACACGATTGGAGACTTCTAAATACCTTGGACGGCGAAAGCGAGGCTTCGAGATATCAATAAGTTAGCACGGGGACGATGTCGGAATTTGAGGTTTTTAGAAGTGTCCGATTGGACATGGTCGACGTGGTTCGCATGGCAACCATGGGCAGAGCCATAATTCGTACGAAGGCATGCCCAGTCAGGAAAACAAATTGCCGTTCCTGAGCCCCATCTTAGCTGGGCTGCGCTTTGACCCTGAGCAGCAATGCTATGGGCACTAACATAAAAAGCTGGACCACAAAAAACACAACACCAAAAGTCGCCATTTCGATCATGCCAAAGACGTTCGCTGCCAACAATGCGGTAAGGCCCAGATTGCGGGCCGGAAAGCCGAACATGATCGCTAACCAATGGGGGTGATTTAGCGCGGGTGCCACTAACCGCGCGATCGTCCAACCCAATGTCGACAAGAGAATTGTGAATAGGATTGCCATCACAGTGGCGGATCCCAGAATCGCTGGTGTGAGAAGATCATATCTTGAAGCGAGAATTGCCACGATGAGTAGCCCAATTGCCACGAAACTGAGCCGTTCCATGAATTGCTGATGTCTCAATGTCCAAGCGGGGTAGAGATGCCGGATTGCTATGCCAAGAACTATAGGTAGCAAAACCGTTGGAATTGTCTGGGATAACATCGAGCCAAACGGAACGGCACGGATAGGTTCGATCATCAGAAGCTCACCAATGAGCAAACAGCTCAAAGGAGCGGTTACAAATGAAAGAGTATTTGTTACGCCGCATAGCGTGACAGACATTGCGGCATTTCCTCTGGCTAGAGTGACATAGTAATTTGAGATCGCTCCAGTGGGAGACGCAGCGATCAAGATCATTCCCGTTGCCATCCAGGCATCCAGAGGAATCATCAGGATAAAACCGCTAACGATGATAGGGACAAGAAAAACATGCGCGAGGATAACCAGGGTCATGACAGTTGGGCGTGCAATGATAAGCCTCAAGTCAGCAATGCTCACCTTGGTTCCGACTACCAAAAGGAGATAAAATACGGTTGCTGATATGGAGGCTTCGATCATTTCATGGCCTGGACTCAACACGGGAGGATAAAACTATCCCGATTGGCGGACAACGTCAGAGGGGGGACTCTAGTTCCTCAATCTGTTTGCATCGAGGATCGATATTACCCCATAGCCACGCTTGATCGTTCCTGCTGCCTCAAGCTCCGCGAGAGCGCCGTTGGTACGCCGTCGAGATATTCGGGCAATGGAAGCGATTTCAGCTTGAGACAGGGGGATAGTTCCATTCCAGCCCCGCCCCGTGACATTGAGCGCGAATAGACACCCGGCGGTGCGCGAGGTCGGATCATCTATCGAGAGAAATTGCATGATATCGACAGCACCGCCCAATGTAGCAGTGAGCATTCGCACGATCCCCGACCAAACATCTGAGCTCTTGTCGACCAACTCCAAAAGTGTTGCCCGATTAAGCCGCAAAATCTTACTTTCTCGTCCAGCTACTAGGTCAAACCTTCTTGGATTACCCGACATTGCCGAAAGGTCTCCAACCCACCAGCCAGGCCCGGTAGCATAAAAAAGAGAGGATTCAGATGATAAGTGTGCCCAATGCAAGTCTATCCGGCCGTCCAGGACTGTGAATATACCGCCTGGTGGATCTTCCGTACGGTAGATCGTCTGGCCTTGTTTCAAGGAAAATTCCGAGCACTGATGGAGAAGGTCAGGTGGCAACTTTGGACCAAAGGCGTCAAGCCATCCCATGGGATCGGGAAGCATCACTGGGTCGACTTCTGATTTCATTTTGACAATGTGCACGGCGTAACAGTCTGTATTAAGGCCGTTTGATATCCAGTTGCTATTGAATAGGGCTTTGAGATCTGGTTCGAGATGACATTCTTGTTCACTTCCGGCAGCCACTTTAGGATTGGTGTTAGCTCAAGACCTACAGTTGCCTATGGCGAAACAGAGAAATCTCGATAGGGAGGAAAACGATGTTGAAACAGAAAAATGGCTTTGTCGGTATTCTAGTTGGCGCGTTGATAGCCGGTGCTGCAATGGTGTCATACATCGAGTCGGCCGATGCACAGATGAACTGCCGCATCCGCATCGAGATCGGCAAGGTCGGTTTTGTGGTCGGCTTTTCGGGTGGCTCCGGCACACTCACATGTAATGGCCAGAGCTATGCGCTTGAAGTTGGTGGCATGAGCGCAGGTCTTGTGATTGGCGGATCACGCGTAAGCCTTGTTGGCGAGGTGCGCAATCTGCATCAGATCAGCGACATTGAGGGGACCTACACAGGCGTTGGTGCGTCAGCGGCTGCGGGTGGCGGTGCCAATAACGTGGTGGCGCGCAACCAGAACGGCGTTCAGCTCGTGATGCGTGGGCGTCAAGCAGGCCTTGAGGCGTCGCTCGATCTCGGCGGCACACGCATCAAGCTGAAAAGATAGGCTCCTTGGCTCGGGATGAAGACAAATGCAATTCGCGAGCCCTTTCGCATTATTGATGTACCATAGGGCGCTCCGAAAAGGGCTCTCTGTTGTGGTCGCGATGCTGGCAGTCTGTTGCCTGGCCCTTGCTTGTCTTCCGGGACCAGCCCTGGCGCAGACTCAAGCTGTCACCGCTGATCCTGCCCAATCACCGAAGATCCAGTTGCTGCTTGACCTGCTGGGCGACAAAGATGTGCAGAAGTGGGCCAATGAGCAGCGGTCGCAGCAGCCTACCACGGCAGAACCTGAACCGGTTGCCGATGCTGGACTGCTTCTGACCAACCGTCTTACTCGGTTGCGTGCACACATCACCGGTTTGATCCGCGCCGTTCCAAAGCTGCCTGAGCAGATTGCTGCTGCCATGCAACGACTTGATGCAGAGACCGGTGGCTATGGTCCGTTTGCCCTAGGTGCAATTCTGGTGGGATTGCTAGCTGTGGGAATTGGGGCTGCAGTTCTGGTGATCCGTTTTACTGGTGAGCGGGTAAGTTGGGGATCAGGGTTGACGCCTGGCTCTCCCAGAGGACGGTTCACCCAGCTGTCGAAGCAGCTTGTAGTCAGCCTCGGTAGTATCACTGCTTTTGCAGTATCAAGCATCGGCATGTTCACGATGTTGAGCTGGCCGAACCTGGTCCATGAAATCATCGTTCTATTATTGCTGGCAGGTTTGGTGACCTGGGCAGCCTGGAGCGTGCTGACCGTGTTGCTGGCACCCTCAGCGACTGGAGAGGCCGCGTCAGCAACTCAACCGCCGACGCGCAGATTCCGGGTTGTCCCGCTGAGCGCGGTGGAGGCCGGGCTTTTCAGGTCCAGTTTTACCGTGGCTGTAGGGTGGTTCTTTTTCGGCTACGCACTGGTGAGCATTGTTCGCCTGCTTGGGATGGATTTGCAGGTCAGCCAGATCGTGGCCTATGTGCTGGGGATCGGGTTGCTTGCCATAGGCTTCTATGTCGTATTCCGAAGATCCGGCGACGAGGCGGGTGATCCGGCCGCCGCGAAATCCGCATCTGGTTCATTGCTTGCATCTGGCTTTGTGGCGTTGTGGTTGCTTTGGGCAACGGGCTCGATGCTGATGTTCTGGCTGCTGCTTGTTGTCTTGGTGCTCCCCATTGCGCTCAAGTGGTCGCATCTGACTTTAAGTCAGATTTTCCAGGTGTCGCCGGTTTACCAGCAAGAGATCTTGGAGGAGGAACAGGCCTCTCCCTCTGAACCTGAAACGCCGCCCAGCCTGTGGTGGCCAGTCGTGGATCAGGCAGTCAAGGCAGTACTTATCTTCAGTGCGGTCGCCATCTTGCTAAGAGGATGGGATGTTGATCTGAACACGCTCGCCAACAATCAGCACGTGTTTACGAAGTTGGCACGTGGTGCCCTGAAGATTGTTGCCATTGTGCTCGTCTCAAACTTGGCTTGGCAGATCGTCAGGACGATGATTGACAGCTATCTGGCCGCGATGCCTGATCTCGGCGACCCTGGACGAAAGGAAACCGTCCGTCAGGCCAAGCTGCGCACGCTTTTGCCGATTATTCGCAATGGCTCGATGGTGTTCATCCTGGCGCTCTCGATCATGATGGCGCTATCTGCACTGGGTATTGAAATCGGTCCCTTGCTAGCCAGTGCTGGTATCGTGGGTGTGGCCGTCGGTTTTGGCGCCCAAACCCTAGTCAAGGATGTCTTCAGCGGCATGTTCTATCTGCTGGATGACGCCTTCCGCATCGGCGAGTACATCGTCGCCGGCAGCTACAAGGGTACAGTTGAGTCATTCAGCCTGCGTTCGGTTCGGCTGCGGCACCACCGTGGTCCAATCTACACCATTCCGTTCGGTGACTTGGGCGCAGTCCAGAACCTGAGCCGCGACTTTGTCATCGACAAGCTGAGCTTCCAGGTGACCTACGACACGGATCTGGAAAAGGCCCGCAAACTGATCAAGAAAGCCGGGCAGGAACTGGCCGCAGATCCGGAAATCGGCCCGAAGATCATTGAGCCGTTGAAGATGCAGCGGGTCGAGAACTTTGGCGAATATGGCATCGAGATAAAGACCAAGGTGACCTGCGTTCCCGGCGGTCAGTGGGAGGTGCGCAAGAAACTCTATCCCATGATTAAGCAGCTTTTCGAAGAGAACGGCATCGAGTTTGCGCGCCCCACCGTAAAGGTGTCAGGATCTGGAACGGATAACGAGACTGTGGCCGCCCGTACGATTGCTGCGAAGAAGGCACGTGCCGCTAAGGCTGCGGGCTGATCTCATGTTGTTCAGGTCCGTGCTTGTAAGCGTGCGTTCTGACTGAATTCATAATGCCGGAGCTCACCGGCAGAGCAGAGCGGGGATAAAGGAGGAGGAAGTGCCATGAAATTCAGAACAATGGGTCTGGCAGCCCTGACCGCTGCGTACGTGTTGGCACCAGTTCAGGCATCGGCGGAAACCGAGGCCATGTCCCGCTTCATGGACCGGGTGGATTAGATCGTCGAGGACGTCGCGCAATCGTGCCAGAGCGAGGCGGAGAAGTTCTGCTCGACGGTGACGCCCGGCGAGGGCCGCCTGGTGATGTGCGCTCTCGCCCATGGCGACCAGTTGAGCAACACGTGCGCCAGCGCCGTGTTCGACGCCATCGCCGAACTGGGCGGCACCATCAGCAACATGCAGCTGGCCGCGGAGGCCTGCAGCGCGGACATCGAGGCCACCTGCGGCAGTGTTGAGCCCGGCGAAGGCCGGGTGGCGCAGTGCCTGATCGACAACAAGGACAAGGCGTCCGGACCATGCAGGCAAGCGGTGGAAGTATTCATCAGGAACAACCCCTGAGCGGTTGCGGCTTGCGCCGGTTGGCGGTGCATTGGAAAAGCAGCTCCGGTCCGGCCCCTGCAATCGGCAGGGCCGGTCCGTTCAGAAGAGTGAGAGGGAAAGATCGTGATGTTGCACAAGGCAATTCACGGGGTATGCGCATTGGCGCTGATGGGCGTTCTGGCTGTCGCATCCGTGGCGCAGAACCGCGGGCCGTTCGCCGCCCATCCGGGGCTGGAAGTGACGACGGCGTTCGAGAGCGGCTTCGGCCCCGATGCCGAAAGCACCACGGTGATGACGGGCGTTGATCCGGAAGGCGTGGACCTCAGCTACACGAGTTCGCGCGGCGTGGTATCGCAGCGTCGCGTGCTGCGCGGCGACATGATGGCGGCGCCCACCTTCGTGATGGGTTACGCCAACAAGATGCCCCGGGTGATCCCGGGCTCGACGGCGATGGGGCTGTCCACGGCAGCACTGGAGCAGCTGCGCTCGACCGGCAGCGTGCCGTACTCACTGATCTATGACGCCAACCTCTCGCGCGTCGACGGGCGGCTCGACCTGGTCAAGCAGCTGCGCGTATCCCTGTTGATCGAGGATCAGCTGGTCAGCCTGCCGGCGGTGCTGGTCAGGGGCGTGTTCGGAGGGGGCAACAAACGGGCAGAGGCTGAGTTCTACATCTACGACGACCGAAGCAACCCGATCATCCTGCAGTCCACCGTCAGTATAAGCGGGGAAGGCCGGGCGCGCACCGAGCGCATTGTCCGGGTCACATCGGGCGCGTCGCAGCGCATGGCCATGCAGCAGACGCTTTCCACCATTCGCAGAATGGACCTCTACGGCATCCATTTTGACTTCGACAAGGCCAACATTCGCCCTGAAGCGGCCGATACGATTGCCGATATCGCCGAGACGTTGCGGCTCAATCCGGGCTGGCGCCTGCTGATCAACGGTCACACAGACTCGATCGGAAGGGCTGGATACAATGTGGAGCTATCGCAGCGCCGGGCTGATGCCGTAAAGGCCGCCTTGGTCAACCGACATGGCATCTCTCCGGACAGGCTGGAAACGCAAGGGCTCGGGTCATCGCAACCCAAGGGTCGCAACGACACCCTGCAGGGACGCAAGCAGAACCGCCGCGTTGAGCTGGTGCGCATCGACAGGTGAGCGGCAAAGCACACTGGCCAACGCCTTACTTTTTTGTTTGAGTTGGCCAGTAGCCAATTCTGCAACGAGGGATAGTAGCCATGGCAATCGAGTATGAGGTCGATACCAACGACGGGATCCTCACCTTCCATTTCAGCTCACAGCCTGTGTTGGAAGACTATCAGAGCAGCTTTCCTGCAGGCCTGAGAGAGGCCGAAGAAGCTGGAATAACCCGCTGGCTACTGGATCTTAAGTACAGTGAACCAAGCTCAGATGAGAAGATCCGTGCGTTCAACGAATTCGTAGCGCAAGAGATCAATAGGTATGTGAGCAAGTTGGCGGTCGCCTGCCCCTTGCAGGGGCATGCGCGGTTACGCGACGTCTTGGAACCGATCATCAACCAAGGCAAAGACGTCCATATGTTTGAGACGGTGGAGGAAGCAAGAAGCTGGCTTCTGCGGTAAAGCAAAGTAGAGTTAGGGGGCGAGGACATCGCCCGCGTTGAGCGACGCCGGCGGCGGCAGTCCAACTGACAGACACGCCGCATGGCCGTCTCCGCCCTCCTCTTTAAAACAGGGCAGCAAATACTGGTTAACAAAGCCGCATGCGGTCGGGAGCTTTGCACTCATGGAACTCTCCTTCTCCCGTCAACGGGATCAGAATTGAAAAATTCCAGGTCAGAACGCTCCGAAATACGGGAGGCAGGTCAGTTGTGGTCCGTTCTGGACCGGGTTGGCAAACTCGTCTGGTGTGAACCCGTCGAGGCTTGTGTGGGGGCGGTGATTGTTGTAGTCGTTCCTCCAGTTTGTGATCACCTGTCGGAGCATGGGCGTGGCTGGCGAACAGGTGCTCGTTCAGGCACTCATCCCTCAGCCGTCCATTGAAGTTTTCGACGAAGCTATTCTGTATCCGCTGCCTGGCAGGCGTTTGCAAGCAAACGCCGAGAAGGGGCTTGCCGGGAGCGATGTAGTGCTGTTCGAACTGCCGGTCCTGTTGCCATGTCAGCATGGTGTTTGAGGTGAGCTCCGTCCCGTTGTCACTCACTACCATGCAGGGCTATCAGTGCAAGGAAGTGGAAGAATCGGACAGCGATTACCCGCCCAAGCGCTAGATTCTTTGCCATGATAGATGA
>JAHEBA010000123.1 GCA_024642465.1 Alphaproteobacteria bacterium | reverse complement strand
TGGCGCGCCCGAAAGGATTCGAACCTCTGACCCCCAGATTCGTAGTCTGGTGCTCTATCCAGCTGAGCTACGGGCGCATCCGTGCCGGGCGCGAACGCCCGCAAGCTCTGGCGCTAACGCCATGTGGGCAGTACTTAGCCCTTCAACGCGCCGAACGCAAGCACCCAGGCAGGCAAAAATGTCACGTGCGGATCAGGTCTGCCTCCAGGCCGGCCAGCCATGCAACGGCTGCGCCTCTGCGACGGCGCGGCCAATGGCCCGGGTCAGGCAATCGGCGGCAAGCGAGCCCAGCATGGCAAGCGTTGCGGGCCGGTTGGCGCCGGCAGCGGCCTTGCCGGTAGAGACCGCGAACACCGTGTCACCGTCGAAGGGGGTATGAACCGGACGGATGGCGCGGGCCATGCCGTCATGCGCCATGATAGCAAGACGCGTCGCCTCTGCCTTGGTCAGAACGGCATCGGTTGCAACGATGGCGATCGTGGTGTTGGCGCCGGCCTCAAGACCCTGCAGCTTGCTGCCGGCAAGCGGTGTCAGGCCGGCCGCATGGCCAGCACCGGTCGAAGAAGGCGCTGGACCAAATTCACCGTCCAGTTCGAAAGACCGCGCCCACAAATCGCCAGTTCGCGGGTCGAGGCAGGAGCCGACAGGGTTCACCGCCACCAGCGCGCCGCAGGTGTAGCCGTTGAACGTGGCGGACGCACTGCCCAGCCCGCCTTTCACGGTGCCGGTGGTGGTGCCATAGCCTGCGCCTGCATTGCCCAGGCCGAACGTGTCACCCACCGCCGACAGCCCATCGAGGCCAAGCTGGCGATAGGGCGGCAGGTCGCCCCATTGCTTGTCAGGTCCGAACATCAGGTCGAAAAGGATTGCGGCGGGCACGACAGGCGTCGGCCACGGCTGCTTGCCGAAGGTGATGCCGCGGCCCATCGCCGAGAGGCTGACGGTAATGCCGCCAGCTGCCTCGAGGCCGAATACCGAGCCACCCGACAGCACCAGCGCATCCACCTTCTCGACCAGGCAGGTGGGATCCAGCGCAGGAGTGTCGCGGGTGCCTGGCGCGCCGCCGCGCACGTCCACTCCGGCCACCACCGGCTCATCCGGCAGCAACACGGTGACGCCGGTGGCAAAGTGCTCATCGTGGGCATTGCCGACCATCAGCCCCGGCACATCGGTGATCAGGTTGCGCGGGCCGGGCTTGACCTTGTCCGTCACGGGGCCATCCTTCATTGACATTGCCACTTCTACTCCAACGCAACAGTTGCGTCAGGCGATGCGCAAGGTCAATTGCGGTCTGGCCCACGAGGCGTTTAGATTATCTGCATGACGGTGAACGCGGCCCGACATTTCTATCGCCTTGCCGCCCGGCAGACCGGCACGATGGTGCTGCTGCTGGCGGCACTGTGGCTTGCCGCGTGCAGCGATGAAGCACAGGCACCGAAGTCCCTCGGCATGGTGGCCACGGCCAACGCCGACGCCAGCGAGGCGGCTGCCGAAATGCTGCGCAAGGGCGGCACTGCAACCGACGCGGCCATTGCGGCACAACTGGTGCTGACGCTGATCGAGCCGCAGTCTTCCGGCATCGGCGGCGGGCTGTTCTCAGTGTACTATGATGGCAGCAACGGCGCCATCACGACATTCGATGGACGCGAGACTGCCCCAAAGGCCACCACGGAGCGGCTGTTCCTGAAGGCGGACGGCAAGCCGATGGCGTGGCTGGACGCAGCACTTGGCGGACGGCCGGTCGGCGTACCCGGGGTCATCGCCGCGCTGCACCTGCAGCATTCGAAGTTCGGCAAGCTGTCCTGGTTCGAGTTGTTCCAACCCGCCATCAGGCTGGCACGCAGCGGATTCAAGGTGAGCCCCCGGCTGTCGGCAGCAATCGCCGATGCCGAAGAGCTCGAGCAGGACGAAGCTGCGTCGGCGCTCTACTACCTGCCCGACGACGCACCCGAGAAGGCCGGCGAGCCGGTTCCGGCAGGCCATGTCTTGAAAAACCCGGCCTATGCGAAGACCTTGCAGCTGATCGCCGAACAGGGTCCGGACGGCTTCTACAAGGGCGAGGTGGCCAAGGCCATCATGACCGCCGTGACCAGTCACGAGATCAATCCGGGTCTGATGACGCTGGAGGATCTGGCCGGCTACAAGGCCGTCGAGCGGGCAGCAATATGTGTGCCCTACCGGGTCTGGCAGGTGTGCGGCATGGGCCCGCCATCGTCCGGCGGGCTGACCACCGGAATGATCCTGTCCATGCTGGAGCCCTACTCCATGAGCGCGTTCGATCCGCGCGGGGTGATGGCAGCACACCTGTTTGCACAGTCCAGCCGGCTGGCCTTCGCGGACCGCAACAAGTACATGGCCGACATGGACTTCGTCGACGTGCCGGTGGCCGGTCTCACCGACCCGGCCTACCAGCGCTCGCGGACCAGGCTGATCAACCCGCTGAGGGACATGGGTGAGGCTGCGCCCGGCACGCCTCAGGGGCCGATGTCAGAGCAGAAAGCTGCTGATGCGTCGCTTGTCGAGTATGGCACCAGCCACCTCGCCATCGTCGACCGGTACGGCAATGCGGTATCTATGACTATGAGCGTGGAGCGCGGCTTCGGCTCGCGCATCACGGCGGCGGGTTTCGTGCTCAACAACCAGCTGACCGACTTTTCCTTCGCTCCCTCGTATGGCGGCAACAAGGTGGCCAACCGGCCCGAGGGCGGCAAGCGGCCACGTTCCTCGATGTCGCCCAGCATCGTGTTGAACGAAGATGGAACCCTGTTCGCCGCCGTCGGCTCGCCGGGCGGCAGCCGCATCATCGGCTTCACCGCGCGCGCCATCATGGGCGTGACCGACTGGGGCATGACCATGCAGGAAGCGGTATCGCTGCCGCACGTCATCAACCGCAACGGCAAGACGACGGAGATCGAGGATACCAGCGCCGGGGCCGGGCTGGATGGCAAACTGCAGCAGTTCGGCAAGCTTGCCGCACCGCTGGCAGAACTGGGTCATGAGGTTGAGGTGACGCAACTCAACAGCGGCCTGCAGGGCATCCGGCGCTTGCCGGACGGCACGCTGGACGGCGGCGCAGACCCGCGCCGCGAAGGCGTCGTCATTGCGGTGGACAAGGCGGACTGAGATCAGGCCGAGCGCTCGCCCCGCCGGCCAGTGGCAACTTCCTGCAGCCGGTCGGGGATGATGATCTGGAAAACGGCGCCCGGACCCGAACCGTCAACCAGGCGAATCTGGCCACCGTGGGCGCGGACCAGTTCGCTGGAGATGGCAAGGCCGAGGCCAGTCCCGCCCTGGCGTTGCGACCCGCGGAAGGCCTCGAACAGGTGGGCGCGTGCCTTTTCGGCCACGCCGGGTCCGTTGTCCGCCACCTCGATGATGCAGGCCGGTCCGTCGCGGTGAGCGCGCACATGTACCTGGCCCTCGCTGAGGGCCTCAGGCATGGCTGCTTCGAGCGCCTGAACGGCATTGCGGATCAGGTTCATCAGGACTCGGAACAGCTGGTCGCGGTCGGCGTCGGCCTTGAGTTTGTCCGGCACCTCGTTGAAGAACACCACCTGGCTGGCGGCTTCGGTGATCAGCAGGTCGAGCACTTCGTCAACCAGCCCGCGCAGGGCGAACATCTCGCGGCGCGGCGGCGGCTCCTGGGCGCGGCCAAACTTGAGCGTGTCGGCGCAGAACGCGATGGCCCGGTCGAGCGAGGCGATCAGCTTCGGCGCAAAGCGCTGCACGGTCGGGTCCTCGACCATGCCAAGCCGGTCGGAGATGAGCTGGGCCGAGGCCAGCATGTTGCGCAGATCGTGGCTCACCTTGGACACGGCGAGACCAAGCGAGGCCAGCCTGTTCTTCTGGGAGAGCATATCGGCCAGTTCCGTCTGCATCTGTTGCAGCTCAACCTCCGCCACGCCGATCTCGTCGCGCCGGCCGCTCGGCTCGATGATGCGGCTGCGGTCTTCCGGGTTGCCGGAGAACGACTGCATGTTGGCCGACAGGCGGCGGACCGGATTGACCAGCAGCCGGTTGAGCGCAAAGAACAGCAATGCGGCAAGGATCAGCGCTAGGATGATGGACAGCGTCAGGATGTTGATGGCGTAACGCACCATCGCTTCGAACAGCGGATGTTCGTCCAGCGCCAGTTCGACCAGGTTGGCCTTCATGCTCGACGGCTTGTCGACCACGCCGATGACGCGGTTGCCGCCGTGCATGAAGGTCATGCCGGCATCGATGATCGCCTCCACCGGACTGGCCTCGCGCAAGTCGAACGAGGTGTCGATCATTGGCGGACTGTCAGGGCTCAGCACCAGCTTGCGGGTATCGTCCCGGCGCACCACGATCACCAGCACGCCGGCACGTTCGAGCAGCTCCTTGCGCAGGGATTGCGAGATTGAACGGTCGGCAGCGGCCTCGACAGCAAGCGCGGCGATCTCGGCAGTGGCGACGCGCTGCTTCAGCCAGTTGATGCGGAAATTGGCAATCGAGGGCACGAAGACGAGCAATTCGCCCACCATCAGGAAGATGGCGGCAAGCACCAGCACCTTTCCGGTCAGACCGGAAAACCGGGGCGTGCGGCTGCGGGAGCCGTGCGGTTGTTTGCGTTCGCTCAAGCTGGCGTCCTGGTTGATCGCGTTGCCTGAAGCCGGGGCGCCACGCCGGCGCCTGCCTCAGCCGAACATCTTCAGCAACCCAATGACCTTGCGGACAAAAGGTTTCTTCGGCAACCCCGCATAATAGCTTGTCGCGGCACGCTTGGATACTTCCGTCAGCGTCGGGTAAGCGGCGACCATGTCGATCATCGCCTTGATCTTGAGCTCCGACGACATGGCCAGCGCCCATGGCTGGATCAGCTCCCCGGCGTTCGGCGCGACGATGGAGCAGCCAAGTATGTCGCCCTTTGCCGAAACGACGGCCTTGATCATGCCGGAGGTGCGGCGTTCGGCCTGAGCGCGGTCATTGTCCTTGAAGTGCCAGCGCAGCACGCTATGGCCGGGCGCCTGCGCCTTCGCCTGGGCTTCGGTGAGACCGACATGGGCCAGTTCCGGGTCGGTATAGGTGACCCAAGGAATGAACCGGGTCTCGTTGCTCACCGGCAGGCGGAACAGGATCGAGCGGACGGCAAGACCGGCCTGGTATCCCGCTACGTGGGTGAACTGCAGGCCGCCGGCAACGTCGCCGATGGCGTAGACCTTGCGGTTGGCCGTGCGCAGACCCTTGTCCACCTTGATGCCGCGCCGGCCGTACTCGATACCGGCCGCTTCCAGGTTGAGCCCGTCGACATTGGGCTTGCGGCCCGCCGCCACCAGCAGGTGAGACCCGTTGAGGGGCGCTTCTCCTTCCAGCGTCACGGTAACGCCCTTGCCGGATTGGGCGATGCCGGTGATCTTCGCTCCGGCACGAATATCCACGCCTTCGTCCTTGAGGTGTTCCAGCACGATGGCGGTCAGTTCCGGGTCGTCCTTGCCAAGCGGCGTAAAGGCCTCGAGAACGGTGACTTTCGCGCCAAGCCTTCTGTGGGCCTGTGCCATTTCCATGCCGATGGGACCGCCGCCAATTATGATGAGATGGTCCGGCAGCGTGCAGTTGTCGAACAACGTCTCGTTGGTCAGGTAGTCCACCTTGTCCAACCCAGGGATGGGCGGGGCAGCTGGCGATGAGCCGGTTGCTATGACGAAGCGACGGGCCGTGATGCGCTGTCCGCCTGCCTCGACCGTATTGGCGTCAACGAACCGGCCTGCGGCGCGGATGACAGTGACGCCGAGGCCTTCGAAGCGTTGCTGGCTGTCATGGGGGGCGATTGCCGCGATGACGGAGTGGACGTGGCCGTTCACGGCCGCGAAGTCGACCTTCGGCTTTTGGGCGGCGATGCCGAACGGCTCGCCCGAGGTGAACGCATGGGCGTGCTTGGCGGCCGCCAGCAGGGCCTTGGAGGGCACGCAGCCATAGTTCAGGCAATCGCCGCCCATCTCGCCCTTCTCGATGAGAACCACGTTCTCGCCGAACTGGGCTGCCGCGGCGGCCGTCGACAGCCCGCCGGAGCCTGCGCCAATCACGCAGATATCGCAGGTGATGTTGCTCATGACCGGCCCTTCCACTTCTTGATTGCGACCGGGATCAGGGCAACCACGCCGAGGGCAGCAAAGGCTGCCAGAAGCTGCGGCGTGATCAGCGCTCCGGCATCGAGTGAAAAGCTGCAGGCGTCCGCGCCCTTTTCAGCGACGCATGCCGCATAGGCCTGTTTCTGCGCCATGATGATGGAGTCGAGACCGGAGCCCAGGACGGCGAAGGCGAAAGTGCCGGGAACGATGCCGATCAGCGTGGTGAGCGCATAGGTGGACAAGGGCACCCCTGCCAGCGCCGGCGCGATATTGACCAGCCAGAACGGAAACACCGGTACCAGCCGCAGGAACAGCAGATAATGGAAGGCGTCTTCGCGGAAACCCTTCGACAGCCGGTTCATCCACGGCCCTGCCCGGCTTGCCAATGCTTCGCCGAGCGAGGTACGGGCCACCAGGAAGATGACCACGGCGCCGGCGGTCGCGGCCAGTACGGTCAGCGCGCCGCCGGCGAGCCATCCGAACAGGAAACCGCTCAGGATGGTGAGCAGCGAGGCGCCGGGCAGCGACAACGCCACAGTGACGATGTAGACGGCAGCATACAGTAGCAGCGAGAGCAGCAGGTTGCCGGCGACGAAGCCGACCAGTGCATCGCGGTTCTCGGCGATTGCATTGAGAGACAGGTAATCGTGCAGGCCGGCCGCCCAGGCAGCGGCAATTGCGGCTAGCAGGATGGCGAGCGGCGCCCAGCGGCGCAACAACGGGGCAGGCGCGGACGTTGCGCGTTCAGCAGCTTCGTCCAGGGTGGCGGGATCCGGCATTTCTTCTTGTTCTTTCTTCATCCGGTTCAGTAAGGCGCGGACATGAGCCTTGATGCAAGCACCGGCTGCGTTGCGGCCATGCACCGCATGACTTGAGGTTGAAGGTGAGCCAACCGGACAACGCTGGGAAGGGGGTGTCACCGGCTTGTGATAAGGTATGAGCGGCCGTGACGGAGCCGTTGCCTGCGGCAAATGATGAGGCCAGTGATGAATTGACTTGTGCGGGTGCTGCCCGTATAAGCCCGCGCAGGATTTCTTCCGGCAGCATCTTTCGGGCTCGACTAGCGCAATCCGGCGCAGCATCGGCCTGCTTGCCGGACAATGCCGAGTTTGGAGATCAAGACGATGAAACGCACGTTTCAACCTAGCACGCTGGTGCGCAAGCGCCGTCACGGCTTCCGCGCCCGCATGGCAACCGTCGGCGGCCGCAAGGTGATCGCACGCCGCCGCGCACGCGGCCGCGCCCGTCTGAGCGCCTGACGCCCAGGTGCGTCCGGGCCCTGCCAGGATCACATTCATTGGTGGAACATCTGAAGCGGCGGCAGGACTTTCTTGCCGCCGCGTCTGCGCTTGTGTGCGCGAAGCGGGGATGCGTGGTTCAGGCGCGCGACAGGGGCGATGACGGCGAAGCGAGAATCGGCTTCACGGTCACGAAGAAGCTCGGCAACGCAGTCACGCGCAACCGGATCAAGCGGCGGCTGCGGGAGGCAGTGCGCACTGCATCAGGGCTGGACCTGAGGCGCGGGCACGACTATGTGTTCATCGGCCGCGCGGCTACCGCAACGCAGGATTTCGAGGCGCTGACCCGGGACCTGGTCATCGCGACACAGCGGCTGAACGAAGGCAAATCCGATCCTCCCCGCGATCGCGGCGGATACAGGGCGGCGAAGTCCGGCAGGTCAGGTGCCGGGGGCAAAAAACGAGACGGCGGGACAAGGCAGAACCGGCAATGATGAAACCCCACGACGA
>JAHEBA010000122.1:7104-7872 GCA_024642465.1 Alphaproteobacteria bacterium | reverse complement strand
CCGGCGGGGAACCGGTGACGATGATCCGCGTGGAAGGCTTCGAAGGCTCGGTAACCTATCGCGCCGGCCGGCTGAAAGAACTGCTCGGCAGCTTCGGCGATGTGGACGTGAGCCTCGATGACAAGGCCAACCAGGTGGCGTGGGCAGATGTGCGCGACGTGAAGCTGGTTGCCGGCGGCGAGGGCGATGTCTGGCGCATTTCGGTCAAGCCGTCGGACGGACCGGCGGTTATCGCCGCGCTGCCGTCCGGTGCTCAGGTTCAGATGGACTGGGGCGGCGGTCTTGTCTGGGCGCGGGTACTGGCGGGCAGCGATGTGCGCAAGGGCCTGAAAGGCATCGAGGGCCACGCCACGCTGGTGCGCGCCGATGAAGCCACCAAGGGCAAGCTTGGCGTGTTCCAGCCGGAACAACCCGCGCTTGTTGCAATTTCCAAAGGCCTCAGGGCGAAGTTCGATCCCTTCGGCATATTGAACCCCGGACGCATGGGATAACCGGCAGATGCAGACCAATTTCACCATCGAGCAGTTGCGCGACCCCATGATCAAGCGGTCGAACAAGGTGCTGCGCACCTGCGTTCACTGTGGCTTCTGCACCGCCACCTGCCCCACCTACCAGGTGTTGGGCGACGAGTTGGACTCACCGCGCGGACGCATCTATCTGATCAAGGACATGCTGGAGAAGGGCCGGCCTGCCGACAAGGAAACCGTCAAGCACATCGACCGCTGCCTGTCGTGCCTGGCCTGCATGTCCACCTGTCCGTCCGGCGTG
>JAHEBA010000122.1:2087-7094 GCA_024642465.1 Alphaproteobacteria bacterium | reverse complement strand
GTCCGCTACCGGAACGATTGCTGCGCTGGCTGCTGGCACAGATCATTCCGTATCCGAATCGGTTCCGGCTGGCCATGTTCGGTGCGAAATTCGCCAAGCCGTTCGCCGGCTGGCTGCCGGGCCGTCTGAAGGCGATGGTGGAACTGGCCCCCAATGACATGCCATCGCCCAGCCCGATGGATGTGCCGCAGGTTTTCCCCGCGCAAGGCGAGCGCCGCAAGCGCGTGGCGCTGCTCACCGGCTGCGCCCAGCGTGCGCTGAACACCGACATCAACGAGGCCACCATCCGCCTGCTCACCCGCCACGGCTGTGAGGTGGTGATTGCCAAGGGCATGGGCTGCTGCGGCGCGCTTACCCATCACATGGGCAAGACGCATGAAAGTCACGCCTCTGCCGCCGCCAACATCCGCGCTTGGATGAAGGTGCATCGCAATGGCGGACTCGATGCGGTGGTCATCAATACGTCCGGCTGCGGCACCACGGTGAAGGACTACGGACACATGTTCGAGGGCGAACCGCTGGCAGAGGATGCCAAGCTGATTGCCTCGCTGGCGAGGGACATTTCCGAGGTGATGGTGGACCTGGGGCTGAACGAACCAAAGGTCCCGAACCTCAAGGTGGCCTATCACGCGGCATGCTCGCTGCAGCATGGCCAGCAGATCAAGACCCACCCGAAGACCTTGCTCGCCAAGGCCGGCTTCACCGTGCTAGAGCCCGCCGACCCGCATTTGTGCTGCGGTTCCGCCGGCACCTACAACATGATGCAGCCGGAAATCTCGAAGCAGCTGAAGGACCGCAAGGTGAAGACGCTCGAGGCGCTGACGCCCGACGTCATCGCTGCCGGCAATATCGGCTGCATGATGCAGATCGGCTCCGGCACCGGCGTGCCGGTAGTGCACACGGCTGAACTACTCGACTGGGCGACCGGTGGCCCGGTGCCGCCCGCGCTGGCGAACCGGGTCAAGGTGGCAGCCGAATAATCCGTATCGCGGTTTGCACCCGCCCGCCCGGGAGGGTTAGCCTTGCGGGGACGTGGCAAGTGCCGGCAACCACTTGTTAACGTTCCGGGAGGATCATTCCCCGTTGAAGTAGTCTGCCTGTGAAAGGCCGGCTGCTGGATTCGGTCTTCACGGGGCCCGGCATGCCGGGCTGGACGTGGGGGCGTAATGCCAACCATTCGTGAGTATGCCAGCAGGTGATGCGGGCCCCAGTGGCTTCGCATTGCCAAGTGCGAAACCATGCGCCGGTGCACGCTGAGACCGCCGGCGGAACTGCCGGGTGACGGGCGTCACATTCAACCGCTCCGCTTCCGGCCAGAGTTGAGGAGAAGTGAAACCTGCGCCTGAAGCCGGGAAGACAAGGACGAAAAAAAGACTGACTGGATTGCCGCTTGACCGGCCCGGGCGCCCAATTGGCTGGGAGCCTGAAAGAAATGAACAGGTCTTGTATTGCAGCCCTCGGGCTGATCGTTGTGAGCTACTCGACGGCTGCGCCGCCACCGGCCGCCGCAGCGGACTGGATGTCGGGCGGCGACATCAAGCGCGAACTTCTTGGCACCGAGCTGGCGTTTCGCGGGCGTTTCTCAGGGCGGATCATCTACCGAGCTGACGGCCGGATGCGGATGGTTTCAGCCAACGGCAAGCAGGTGTTCGGCGAATGGCGCATCGATGACGATACCGGCAGCCTGTGCTCGCAGTTCTACACAAGGCGCAAGGGCAAGGAATCCTGCTTCCGCACCCGTCACGACGGGCTTGGCTATCGCACCGACCAGGGTTACAAGCTGATGCCGCTTCAGTTTTAGCAAGCACACGCTTGGGCGACCTGTCCTGCTACGGACTTGGCTGTTTGCGCCAATCCAGCCGAGTCCACGCAGGGCTGTGCATTATTCTCGTGTTAACGAGCAAGAGAGATGAGGCATGTTCGAAGTTCTTCCCAGTATATGCCCGTAACTTTTCGGCGCAGAAGTTTCCGCTTCTTTGGAAAATAAGACAATGAGCATCTGCGATCTCAAAACTATAATTGTGGATATGGTTGAATGTTAAATCGAAAGATCGATAGGAAAATCCGAATAAAATATTTGGATCCGCTGAAGTCATATGCAGAAAATCGCGCGCTGAAGCGGCTAAAAAATGATCCAACCATGTGGCAATCCGTAGAAGAGATTCTACTGCATTCTGAGAGCACAGGATGCACTTTCTATGAGCTTGAAGTTTTATATAGGCACATAACTGAACATAAGCCGGCGCTCGTTCTTGAACTAGGGTCTGGTGTCAGCACGATCGTAATGGGATATGCAGCGAAAAAAGTTCGCGACCTGGGGATGCCTTGCACCATCGTTTCGATGGAAGAAAGTGCTTACTATTATGACGATGTTTGCAAGTTGATTCCTAAGGATATCATCGACTGTGTCGAATTAATTCAATCGCCGGTTGAAGATATTAGACTTAGTAATGATTTTATTGCGCGCCGTTATGTAAATGTTCCGCCAAACCCTTATGATCTGGTGTTCATTGATGGCCCTCAAGTTCCAAAATTCCAGGATGACCCCAGATATTTCGATGGAGACATCTTGAGGGTCATCGAGTGGAATCAGCAGCCCTTTACTGCCTATCTTGATGGCCGGCGTGGGACTCGCATCAATCTTCAGCGTCTAATGAATTGGGCAAATTTTGACTTCAATAAGCGACACAAGTTTACTCGCATTGACATTCCGGCGGTTGTAGAGCGAGGAGCAATAGGGCTCTAGGCATCGTGCGCTGGGGCCCTTAAGGGATCTCAAGTCTGCTTGGCGAGCGCCTCGATCAGGCTGGCATTGGCCTTGAGGTCTGCTTCTCCGTCGAGGCTGATGACACTCATTTCAACCTTCTTGCGGAACATGCTGATCAGCTTCCCGTAGACGCCTTCAAGGGTCTCCAGACGTTGCCCGATCGTTTCCGCATCCTGATCGTCGAAGCGGCTGTTGCCGCCAGTCCTGCCGGCAATGCGTTGGGCTGCCAGCGTGTGCGGCACCCCGATCCAGACAAGGTGATCAGCTATGAACGGCGACAGCGCATCGACGAGGTCTTCAAGCCGGCATTCATTGTAGCTTTCGCTCTCGATTAGTAGTGACCATGTTTTCTGGACGAGCCCCTGATCCATAATCACGAGGTCATGGTCGAGTGGCCCATAACTGCGCAGCGCCAGCACAAGCTTTATCGCGCGCAGAAGGTAGCCTGGTTTCCACGGCCGGATGGTAAGCGCCAGCATCAAGGCTGCGCGGCTAACCCGCCAGGTTTCCCGGCGCAAGGGCAGGTTGAGAACGCTGATGTCGCGTCGACCGCGATGCGGCAAGCTTACCCTATCGGTGAGACTTGTCTTGCCGGCGCCGGGAAGACCGGCCAGCTCGATGACCAGCGGACGACCATTGGGACGCACCGGTCTCATCCTTGCCTCGCCAAAAGTTGCTTCCAGATCTCGCGCTTGGTGCTCAACACCACGTCGGCAAGCGGCTGACCTGCGTCGACCTTGCTCACGGTTGCATCCGGGAAATCCAGCGCATCGACGATGCCGCACTTGCGCTTGATGGTCTCGAGATCATGGTCCGGCTTGCGGGCGAGGGCGGTTTCGGGGGTGATCTCCAGCTTGATAACCATGTCCGGCCCGAGTTCAGCCGCCTGCGCGTACAATTCGAGCTCACGCCTCGCCGCCCAGTCAAAGCTTCTGCCGCCCTGCATCTTGGGACCATCGCTTATCCCGGTGAACTGGGTTTGCGGATACCGGTCGAGCAGCGCCACGCTGCCGCCGCGGATCAATCGGCGCGCGGCGCGAAGCAGCTTCACCTTGTGACGCATGATGACGAGTTGGTAGAGCTCGATCAGCTTCCCGGGGAAGCTGCGCGGCTTCGACGCCGCGCCGGTCTTTTCCGTCTTTGGCTTGCCGTCTTTCGATCGCTTGAGGCTCTTGACCAGCGCGCGGATGCCGCGTCGCACGAGATCGGTGGGCCGGGTGCCGCCGTCGCCCGAGCCCATGTAGTAGCTGTGCACGTCGAGCTTGAAGCGCAGCCACTTGCGGATTTCGCGGCCAACCGTCGACTTGCCTGCGCCATCGCTGCCGATCAGCGCAATCATCAGCCCGCCGGACGGCAGGGTCTTGCCGGTCACCACGTCGGGCCAGATCACGCGGCGGGCCTTGGCCCACACCATCCGAAGGTTCTGCTTCACGGCCAGCAACAGCGCGCGCCGCCACGGCATGCGCTCGTTCTCCCTGAGGCGGTCATTGAGCATCCGGGCGATGCGGATGAGCTCGCCCGGCGCCGGAGGAGATGCAGACAGGACCGGGGAGAACACATCAGGGACAAGACCGGGGAAAAGCACGCCCGCAAGGCGGTGCAGCTCCGGCTCGGATGCATCCGCGCGCAGCCACTCGATCTCGCGCAGGATGTGAGCCGGGATCTTCGGCGCGAACCAGCGCCGTTGCGGCGGCATCTTGGCCCAGATGCGCACCAGCAGGATGAGCAGCTCCATCTCGGCCACCGGAATGGGCCAGCCCGAGGCCGGGTCCGTGCGCAGGTTGGCCATCAGCATCTCGCCCCAGGGCAGCCGCAGGTGCTTGACCCGCTTCAGTCCCGTAATCAGCACGAAGTGCTGGTGAACATGCAGCGACTGTCCGGTCTCCCGGTCGAACACGAGCCAGTCCTCGACATCCGGGTAACTTGCCCAGGGCTGGCTTTGCATGCGCAACGCGCCGAACCGGGTCATCGCGGCATCGAACTGCGCCCGGGAGGCAGGCTCGACATACATGTCGATGTCCGTCTTGCCCGCCAGGGCTTCTGCCAGGTGGTCGTTGCTCTTCCAGTGCACGAACGGCACGCCTGCGCGCTGCAGCGCATCGCGAAGCTCCAGTGCCGCCGCGAGGGGTGGGATCTTGCTGCCGGTCATTTCGACAGCTGCCGCTCGGCCTTGCGAATGCGCCGCCACGTGGGAATCAGCGCCAGCCGTATGCCCAGATGCACCAGGGGGTTTCGCGAGT
>JAHEBA010000122.1:1214-2077 GCA_024642465.1 Alphaproteobacteria bacterium | reverse complement strand
CGAGTTGTAGAGTTTCAGATGCAGTATCTTCGGTGGGGGTTCCCCGCCAAAACGCGACAGCGGAATATAACGCTTGTTGTACTCCGGCCCGAACACATAGAAGCGCAAGCTGGAGCGCCACAGTGCTTCGCGAAACGGGATCTGGTCGCGCTTGAATCCGCCTTCGTCATAGATGCGGCACCAATCGGCGAACAGTTTGTCGACTTGCTGACATTTGCGATACAGCATCACCCCGCAATTGATCTGGGGAAAGGCGCGCGGGATATCGCTGGCGTAGGAGACAAGGCGCTTCGGCGATTCCCGGAATCGCACATGGGCACCGGCCATGTCGAACTTCTCCAGAAGCCGGAACAGGTCCGCAAGGCTGGTTGTCACCCGCGTGTCGGAGTCCAGATATAGCGTTTCCTTGAAAGGGGTTCGGGCAACGAACTCGTGCTTACGCCTGCTGGAGCCTTCCCCCATCTGGGCCACGTAATGGAACGGCGCTCCGCTCACTGGCTGATCGGTAAACAAAGCGATGCCGAGCTGCGGGTTGGTGTCGGCTACCGACTGCGCTGCTTCCACGGCAGCACTTGTGTACTTGGCGCCGGTGACAATGAATAGCACTCCACGCTCATGCGTGACATTTGGGAAATCGCTGCTCACCAGACGTTCAACTCCGATCGGCCACTCAGGCGGCGGGAACACGCCCTGGGCCGGGTCTGACGCAAGCATATATAGGCCCGTCTGTCGAAGCTCAAGGCGGTGCGCCTGCTTGAACATTGCCCGTCAACTCACTATGACCGTCGAAACCCTTGCAGCATCCGGTGTCATGCAGAAAATGCCAGCCCAGACCTGGTGCACTCTTGTTCTCGCTGCCGGAC
>JAHEBA010000122.1:0-1204 GCA_024642465.1 Alphaproteobacteria bacterium | reverse complement strand
GACGCAAGCATATATAGCCGTGTTTGGCCAAGCTCAAGGCAGTGCGGCCGCTTGAACAATACCGCTCAACTCACTATGACCCTTTGAAACCCTTGTAGCATCCGGTGTCATGCAGAAAATGCCAGCCCAGACCTGGTGCACTCTTGTTCTCGCTGCCGGACGCGGTCCGCACGATCCGATGGCGAAGGCGTGGGGTGTTCCCAACAAGTGCCTGATCCCGGTCGCTGGCGTGCCGATGATCAGGCGGGTGTGGGATGCATTGGCCTCCTCGGGCCGGGTTGCCGCTACGCGTATATCGATAGAGGATGCAAACCTGTTGCCCTGGCCCGAGCTCAGGGTCGCAGCCTTGCCTGCCGGCGCAAGCGCCCCGCAATCGGCACTCATGGCGATCTCCTCCGGCGCGCTGGAGTACCCGGTGCTCATCACGACTGGCGATCATGCGTTGCTGACGCCGGAGATGGTGCGGCACTTCTGTTCCGCAGCCGAAGCCACCGGGGCCGACTTTGTCGCCGGCGTTGCGCGCGCCGAAGTCATCCTGGAAGCCTACCCCCAATCAGTCCGCACTTTCTTCAACCTGGGTCCTGACCGGGTGTCGGGCTGCAACCTGTTTGCGGTGATGAACCCGCGCGGCCTGAAGCTGCTGGAGCGGTGGCAGTATCTTGAGCACGTGCGCAAGAAGCCCTGGCGGCTGGTGGGGGCCTTCGGCGTTCGGGCCCTTGTGGCCTTCGCCCTTGGCCGGCTGACGCTCGATCACGCCCTTGCCCATGTCTCGCGTCGGATGGGATTGTCGGTGCGCGCCGTCTGCATGCCGTTTGCAGAGGCGGCGATCGATGTCGACAAGCCTGCCGACAAGGAGCTGGCCGAGGCCATACTGGCACGCCGGGAGCAGGTCGCATGAAAGCGGGACTGATCGTCAATCCCGGCGCTGCGCGCGGCAACCAGCCCGGACTGGCGCTGGCATCGAGGCTTGAGCCAACGGGGCAGGTAGAGGTCGGCATTCTTGAAAGCTTCGAGGCGCTGCCGGAGATGCTGGCCTCCATGAGCCAGGCGGGTGTGACGGATCTCTTCATCAGTTCGGGCGATGGCACCGTTCAGGCGATCCAGACGGAGCTCGCAGAGCACAACCCGTTTCCGGCCTTCCCGCGACTCTACCTCCTGCCGCACGGCAGCACCAACATGACCGCGGCAGACGTGGGCTTGCGCG
>JAHEBA010000041.1 GCA_024642465.1 Alphaproteobacteria bacterium | reverse complement strand
CCTTGGCCACCGGAATGGAGTCAAGGTAGCCGTTCACGCCGGCATAGATCACCACGACCTGTTCTTCCGTCTTGAGCGGCGAGAACTGCGGCTGCTTGAGCAGCTCGGTCAGGCGCGCACCACGGTTCAGCAGGCGCTGGGTGGCAGCGTCGAGGTCGGAACCGAACTGGGCGAAGGCCGCCATTTCGCGGTACTGTGCCAGCTCGCCCTTGATCTTGCCTGCAACCTGCTTCATCGCCTTGATCTGTGCGGCGGAGCCCACGCGGCTCACCGACAGGCCAACGTTCACCGCCGGGCGGATGCCCTGGTAGAACAGGTCGGTTTCGAGGAAGATCTGGCCGTCGGTGATCGAGATCACGTTGGTCGGAATGTAGGCCGACACGTCGTTGGCCTGGGTCTCGATGACCGGCAGGGCGGTCAGCGAACCGGCGCCATTGTCGTCGTTCAGCTTGGCTGCGCGTTCCAGCAGGCGCGAGTGCAGGTAGAACACGTCGCCCGGATAGGCTTCACGTCCCGGCGGACGGCGCAGCAGCAGCGACATCTGGCGATAGGCCACGGCCTGCTTGGACAGATCGTCATAGCCGATCAGCGCATGCTTGCCATTGTCGCGGAAATATTCGCCCATGGTGCAGCCGGCAAACGGTGCCAGGAACTGCAGTGGCGCCGGATCGGAAGCGGTCGCGGCGACGACGATGGAGTATTCCAGCGCGCCATTGTCTTCCAGAACCTTCACGAACTGGGCAACCGTGGAGCGCTTCTGGCCGCAGGCCACGTATACGCAATATAGCTTGTCCTGCTCCGGGCCGTTCTGGTGGATCGGTTTCTGGTTCAGGATGGTGTCGAGCAGGATCGCGGTCTTGCCGGTCTGGCGGTCGCCGATGACCAGCTCGCGCTGGCCGCGGCCCACCGGGATCAGCGCGTCAACGGCCTTCAGGCCGGTCGACATCGGCTCGTGCACCGACTTGCGCGGGATGATGCCCGGCGCCTTGACGTCCACGCGGCGGCGCTCCTTGGACTTGATCGGACCCTTGCCGTCGATCGGGTTGCCGAGCGGGTCGACCACGCGGCCCAGCAGTTCGGGGCCAACCGGCACTTCCACGATGGCGCCGGTACGCTTGACGGTGTCGCCTTCCTTGATGTCGCGGTCGGAACCGAAAATCACGATACCGACGTTGTCGACTTCCAGGTTCAGGGCCATGCCCATGATGCCACCGGGAAATTCGACCATCTCGCCGGCCTGGACGTTGTCGAGACCGTAGACGCGGGCAATGCCGTCACCGACGGACAGCACCTGGCCGATCTCGGAGACCTGGGCTTCCTTGCCGAAATCCTTGATCTGCTTCTTGAGTATTGAGGAAATCTCGGCAGCGCGGATATCCATCAGCTGACCCCTTTCATGGCAACCTTGAGGTTCTGCAGTTTCGTGCGAAGTGAATTGTCGACCATGCGCGAGCCGACCTTGACAATGAGCCCGCCGAGGATCGACGGATCAACCACCTGGGCAAGCTCGACGTCCGAGCCCACCGAAGCCTTCAGTTCGGCCTTCAGCCTGTCGACCTGCGCGGCCGACAGCTTCTCAGCCGAGACGACCTCGGCGGCCACCTGGCCGCGGGCCTGCGCGGCAAGCGCGCGGAAGGCACCAATCATGTCGCGGACAGCAAAAAGCCGGCGGTTCTTCGCCGCCAGCTTGATGAAGTTCGCTGCAATGGACTTGATGCCGGCCTGCGCGAAAATCGCGTCGAGCGCGGCAATCTGTTCGCCCGCGCCGAACACCGGGCTGCGCACCAGGCGGGTGAGGTCTTCCGATGCATCGAGCATCGTGGCAAAGCTGTCCAGGTCGGCCGACACGGCGTTGACCGAGTTGCTCTCCTGAGCCAATTCGAACAGGGCGGTGGCGTAACGCCCCGGCATGCCCGTCGCTGTATATTCCTGAGCCGTCACGTGACAATCAACTCGCTGTGGCTGTTTTGCGGATTTCCAGGTGTCTGACTGATCAGACAACTACCTGAAAAATATGGAATTTATTGGCGGCCTCCGTGCCCCTGCAAACAAGGCCTTCCCAACCGCGGGCTCGATCTAGCACACAGGCTGAAAGGGCGCAACTCATACAGGGCGGCGGATTGCCGCAATCAGTGCCACATTCACGCCTGCAAAGGGTCTTGCGAGGCTCAAACTGCTGCCCTCATGCGACGATAGTTGATCGCCCGCACACGCTGTGCGGGTGTGTGCGGCCGCCAGTTCGCCGCCGACCGGCAACATTGGCCACTCAACTTTCCGCACGGCTTATCCAGACCGCGGGCGCCGGGGGACATTCCGGAAAATGCGCCCGCCATCAACCGGAGACAATTCGCAAATGACATTGAAGATCCTTGGCAGCGCCTTTGCACTGACGGCATCCCTTTGCCTCGGCACCATTACCCCTTCGGCCGCGGCCGGCGGTAACCAGCCGGCCATCGAGCAGGTCACCAACTTCAACCAGGCTTCAGCGGCGAAGATCAGGCCGTCAAGCCACGCCAACAGAGGCAAGACCCGCAGCGCAAGCCGCAAGGCCACGCGCAAGGCGGCCGGGGCGGGGCGGGGCAGAAACCCCGCCATCGTCGCCAAGGTGAAGGCGCATGCCCGCGCCGCCGGCGTGCCGGTATCGACAGCAATTGCCATCGTCCATCAGGAATCGGGCTTCCGCCCGCATGTCACAGGCGGTGCCGGCGAGATCGGGCTGATGCAGCTGAAATGCCAGACCGCCAGGGGCAAGGGTCTTTCCGGCTCCTGCAAGGCGCTGTATGACCCCGACACCAACCTGCGCTTCGGCATGAAGTACCTGAAGGCAGCGCTGAAGCGGGGCTCGGTCGGCTACTACAATGCCGGCATTCACGCCAAGTCACTGCCCGCTGCGGCCCGCAAGTATGCCGCGTCGGTCGCCGCCAACAGGGCCAATGACGGCTGACCAGCTGGTCACGCACCAGGATGACCCTTGCTCCCTTCACAGGAACGAGTAGGGGTCCACGTCCACGTTCAGCCGCAGGGACCCGCGCGTCTTCACGCCCGCCAGCCATTGGCGCAGGTAGGCCTGGATATCCACCTCCCGCGCGCACATCACCAGCAGCCGGAACCGGTGCCGTCCGCGCACCATCGCCAGCGGCGCCGGTGCCGGGCCCAGCACCTGCACGTCGGAGGCTTCAGGTCTGGCCCGCGCCAGCGACTGCGCAAACCGCGCGGCCTGCTCGCGATCCTCGCCCGATATGATGATCCCCGCCATCCGCCCGAACGGCGGCAGCATGGCGCGTTGCCTGATCTCGCTCTCGTTGGACAGGAAGCTGTCGCGGTCCTGCGCCGCCAGCGCCCGCATCAGCGGATGGTCGGGCATATAGGTCTGCACGATGGCCCGGCCGGGCTTGCCGCCACGTCCCGCCCTGCCCGACACCTGCGCCAGCATCTGCCACGTCCGTTCGCCGGCGCGCGGGTCGGTGGTTTCCAGCGCCAGGTCCGCATCCACCACCCCGGCCAGCGTCAGCCCCGGAAAGTGATGGCCCTTGGCCACCAGTTGCGTGCCGATGATCAGGTTGTACTCGCCCCTGGCGATGTCGCGCAGCATGTCGGCCAGCAGCGTCCCGCGAGACAGGTCCGACGACAGGATGGCGATGCGCGCCTCCGGATAGCGGCTCGCCGCTTCCTCTGCCAGCCGCTCGACGCCGGGTCCACACGCCACCAGCGAGTCCTCCGCCCCGCATTCCGGGCATGTCCTGGGTACCGGTTCCTCATGCCCGCAGTGATGGCAGACCAGCCGCCCCCGGAACCGGTGCTCCACCAGCCAGCTAGCGCAATTGGGGCAGGCAAGCCGGTGGCCGCAGGTCCGGCACAGGGTAAGCGGCGCATAGCCCCGGCGGTTGAGGAACAGCAGCGCCTGGTCACCCGCGGCCAGCACGTCGCCAACCGCCTGCACCAGGTCCGGCGCCAGCCACTCGCCACCCGCCATCTTCTGCCGCCGCATGTCCAGCAATGAAACGTCCGGCAGCACCGCCTTGCCGTAGCGCGCTTCAAGCTTCACATGGCCATAGCGCCCGCGCCCGGCGTTCCACAGCGACTCCAGCGACGGCGTCGCCGACGACAGCACCACCGGTAAACCGCCCAGCGATCCGTACAGCACCGCCATGTCGCGGGCATGGTAGGTCACGCCCTCCTCCTGCTTGAAGGCGGGCTCATGTTCCTCGTCCACCACGATCAGCCCCAGCCGCGCCCACGGCAGGAACAACGCCGAGCGTGCGCCCACCACGATTCTCGCGTCGCCCGTGGCCACGCCGCGCCACACCCGTTCGCGCTCGCGCGGGCGCACCGCGGAATGCCATTCCGCCGGCGCCACGCCGAAACGTTCCTCCACCCGGCGCAGGAACTGCCCGGTCAAGGCGATCTCCGGCAGCAGCAACAACACCTGGCGGCCTTGCGCCAGCGCCGCCGCCATGGCCTCGAAATAGACCTCCGTCTTGCCCGAGCCCGTCACCCCGTCGAGCAGCGACACGGAAAAGCCCCGCGCGGTCACTGCCGCCCTCAAGGTTCGCGCTGCCTCTTGCTGCCGGGATGAAAGCTCGACCGGGTTGTGACCTGGCTGCGGCTCGCTGAACGGGGCAAGAGCGGGCAACGCCACCGGCTCCAGCGCGCCGAGGTCGGCCAGCCCCTTCACCACCGCCGCGCTGACGCCAGCCTCCGCCGCAAGGTCGCCTGACCGGCGTGCCAGCCCGTCCGAGGCAATCTCCAGCACCCTTGCACGCTGCGCCGTCAGCTTGTCCGGTTCCCGTCCCGAAGCCCGCCACGCGATCTGCTGGCGCTCGCCCGCCAGCGCCTCTGGCACGCGCAGGCACATCCGCAGCACCTGCCCCGGGTTCTCGAGATAATAGCGCGCCACCCAGTCTATGAACTGCCGGTGCAACGCCGGCATCGGCGGTGCATCATACCGTTCCGCCACGGCGCGCAGCTTCGCACCTTCGGGCGCGGCACCTCCCACCTGCCAGACGACGCCGATCATCTGCCGCGGCCCCAGCGGCACGCGCACATAGTCGCCCTCGGCCAGCGCCATGCCCTGCGGCACGGCGTAGGTATAGGCGCCTTCGAGCGCCAGCGGCAGCAGCACCTGGACTGTGGAATCGGACGGCATGGCTGGAGTTGAAGCTGGCCGAAACGGCGCCGTCAATCAACCGCCGTTCGAGCGCCGATGGGCATTGGCCTCGGGCAGGAGCAGTGATAGGTTCCCCGCCAACTGCAAAACCCATTCGCAAGAAGTGACCAAGATGAAATTCTTCGCCGACACCGCCGACCTCAACGACATCCGCGAACTGGCCGCCATGGGCCTGCTTGACGGCGTCACCACCAATCCGTCGCTGGTGGCCAAGTCCGGTGGCGACTTCAAGCAGACCATCGCCGAAATCTGCAAGATCGTCGATGGCCCGGTCTCGGCCGAAGTGGTAGCCATGGACGTCGACGGCATGCTGGCCGAAGGCCGCCACCTGGCCAAGATCGCCAGCAATGTCACCATCAAGGTGCCGATGACCTGGGACGGGCTGAAGGCCTGCCGCGCGCTCACCAGCGAGGGCACCATGGTCAACGTCACCTTGTGCTTCAACGCCAATCAGGCCCTGCTGGCCGCCAAGGCCGGCGCCACCTTCATCTCGCCGTTCATTGGCCGCCTCGACGACATCGGGCTGGACGGCATGGACCTGATCGAGGAAATCCGCGAAATTTACGACAACTACGATTTTGAGACCCAGATTCTCGCGGCTTCCATCCGTACCGTGAACCACGTCAAGCAGTCGGCTCTCGCCGGCGCCGACGTGGCGACCGTGCCGCCGGCCACCCTCAAGGCGCTGGTCAAGCACCCGCTCACCGACAAGGGCCTTGAGGCGTTCGCCGCCGACTGGGCCAAGACAGGTCAGAAGATTCTGTAATCAGGCCCTGTTAACCACGCCCGACTAGACTGACGGGCATGAGCGAAGCAGCCCTGACCCAGTTCAACGCCGCCCCGGATGCAGCCAGCGCCATCGCGCGCTGGGTCGCCAGCCTGCGCACCGAGCGCCAGGTCAGTCCGCACACGCTCGAAGCCTACCTGCGCGACGTCAGCCAGTTCACCTGCTTCCTGAAGCATCATCTCGGCGCGCCCGCCAACCTGCGTGACCTGGCCACCCTCAAGGCCATGGACTTTCGCGCCTTCATGGCCTCGCGCCGCAATGACGGCATAGAGAGCCGCTCGCTCGCCCGTCAGCTGTCCGCCATCCGCACCCTGTACCGCTGGCTCGAACTCAACGGCCTCGCCCGCAACCCGGCACTGGCCGGCCTGCGCTCGCCCAAGCTGCCGCGTGCCCTGCCAAAGCCGCTGGCCGCACCCGCGGCAGCCTCGGTCGCGGCCAATCCGGTGCTCGCCGAGCCCTGGGTGGCGGCACGCGACACGGCTGTCCTAACGCTGCTCTATGCCTGCGGCCTGCGCATCTCGGAAGCCCTCAACCTCAACCGCAGCGAAGCCCCGGTGCCACCCAACGACGACGTGCTGCGCATCACCGGCAAGGGCGGCAAGGTGCGTCTGGTGCCGGTCTTGCCGGCCGCAGTGAAGGCGATTGCCTCGTACCTGGAACTGGCGCCTCCGCTCGACCCGCACGGACCTCTGTTCATCGGACAGCGCGGCGGCAGGCTCAACGCGCGCAACATCCAGCTGCTGATGCAGCACCTGCGTTCCAGCCTCGGCTTGCCCGACACCGCCACGCCACACGCACTCCGGCATTCCTTTGCCACTCACCTGCTTGGCGGCGGGGCGGACCTGCGCGCCATCCAGGAGTTGCTCGGCCACTCCAGCCTGTCCACCACGCAGGTCTATACCGGCGTCGACCGCGAGCACCTGCTGGCCCAGTACGACAAGGCACACCCCCGCGCCTGACACATACTTGGCGTGCATACAATCCCGCTTGGCAAGCGCAATCGGCAAATCTAGTGTCGCCACACCATGGCAGTACCCTTTCCCGACTTCGTCGAAAGCGACGACACCCTTCCAGACAGCATAGACGTCGCCATCATCGGCGGCGGCATCATCGGCACCTGCACGGCAATGGAACTCGCCGAACGCGGGCTGAAGGTCGCCGTATTCGAGAAAGGCCGCATCGCCGGCGAGCAGTCGGGCCGCAACTGGGGCTGGTGCCGCCAGATGGGCCGCGACAGCCGCGAGATGCCGCTTATCGTCGAGAGCCTGCGTCTGTGGCGCGGCATGGACAAGCGCGTCGGTGCCGGTACCGACTTCACCACCTGCGGCATCGCCTATCTCGAGAAAACCGAAGACGGCATCGCCAGCCGTGAGCAATGGGCCGACCGCAACGCCCGGCCCTACCAGGTCAACTCCCGCATCATCCGGGGTGAGGAACTCGACCGGGTCGTGCCCGGCGCTTCCGCCCGTTACAAGGGCGCCCTGTTCACCGAAAGCGACGGCCGCGCCGAGCCGACCAAGGCAGCCCCCGCCATCGCCCGGCACATCAAGGCGATGGGCGGGCAAGTGTTCACCGGCTGGGCAGTGCGCGGCATCGAACGTGAAGCTGGCAGGGTTTCCGGCATCGTCACCGAGCGCGGCACGGTAAGGTGTTCAGCCGTCGTCTGCGCCGGCGGGGCATGGTCGCGCCGCTTCCTCGGCAATCTCGGCCTCGACCTGCCGCAGCTCA
This sequence comes from Alphaproteobacteria bacterium, assembly GCA_024642465.1. Classification (GTDB taxonomy): domain Bacteria; phylum Pseudomonadota; class Alphaproteobacteria; order Rhizobiales; family Aestuariivirgaceae; genus Anderseniella. Next base: position 23,204 of record JAHEBA010000041.1, on the reverse strand, counting down.
TCACCATGTCCAACGTGCAGGCCACCAGGCCGCTCGACGCGCCTTACGCATCCTCGTTTGCCGGCGGCAAATATGCCGTGAGAAAGCGTGCCGACGGCGGCTACACCATCGCCCACAACGCCATCACCGTGCCGGACATCATTCCGGCCTCGTTCAAGTACCTGCGCGCCTTCGGGCCTGCGCTGAAATCGGAATGGCCAAACCTTCACCTTCGCATCGGCAAACGCTTCTTCACCGAGGCCATGCTCGCCTCGCGCTGGAACATGGACGAGGTCACGCCGTTCGAGAAGATCCGCGTGCTCGATCCCGAACCACTGGACTGGGTGCTGAAGGATTGCCTCGACGCGCTGGCCGCAGATCACCCCGAGTTCAAGGGCGTGAAGATCGTCAACAAGTGGGCCGGGCTGATCGACGTTACACCGGATGCAGTGCCGGTCATTTCAGCGGTCGAGCAGATCCCCGGCTTCTTCCTGGCAACCGGTTTTTCTGGCCACGGCTTCGGCATCGGTCCCGGCGCGGGCAAGCTGACGGCCGACCTCGTCACCGGCAGGACGCCGGTGGTGGACCCCACGCCGTTCACCTACAAGCGCATGATCGACGGGACGCGGCTGGTGCCGGAGACGGATATCTGATCAGGAGTGGATTGCCCGCTTGTTGACCGCAAGCGCTGCTTCCTTCACGGCTTCGGACAGCGTCGGGTGAGCATGGCAGGTGCGCGCCAGGTCTTCCGATGACCCGCCGAACTCCATCAGCACCGCACACTCGTGAATGAGCTCGCCTGCCTGCGGGCCGACGATGTGCACGCCCAGCACCTGGTCGGTCTTCCCGTCCGCCAGCACCTTGACGAAACCGTCGGTGGTCTTGTTGGCCTTGGCGCGGCCGTTCGCCATGAACGGAAACGAGCCCGACTTGTACTCGACGCCAGCTTCCTTCAGCTCGTCCTCGGTCTTGCCGATCGTGGCCACTTCAGGCTGGGTGTACACCACGCCCGGAATGGTGCCGTAGTTCACGTGGCCCGCCTGGCCGGCCAGTATCTCGGCCAGCGCCACGCCTTCTTCCTCGGCCTTGTGGGCCAGCATGGCGCCGCGCACCACGTCGCCAATGGCATAAATGCCGTCCACGCTGGTCTTGAAATGATCGTCGATGATCACCCGCCCGTGCTCGTCCAGCTTCACCCCGGCCTCCTCAAGGCCAAGGCCGGCCGTGTACGGCACGCGGCCGATGGCAACCAGCACGATGTCGGCCTCGATGGTTTCCGCATCGCCGCCCTTGGCTGGCTCTACCGACACCTTCAGGCCCTTCTTGTCCTTCTCGACAGCGGTCACCCTGGAGCCCAGTTTGAACTCCATGCCCTGCCGCTTGAGCAGCATCTGGAACTTCTTGGCGACCTCCGAATCCATGCCCGGCAGAATGCGGTCGAGGAACTCGACAACCGTCACCTTCGAGCCCAGACGCCGCCAAACAGAGCTAAGTTCCAGCCCGATCACGCCGGCGCCGACGACCACCAGATGACCCGGAACCTTGTCCAGCTCCAGCGCGCCGGTTGACGACACCACCTGCTTCTCGTTGATCTCGATGCCCTTCAGTCGAGCCACGTCCGACCCGGTTGCAATGCAGATGTTTTTCGTTTCCAGAACTTGGCTTTCGCCCTTCTCCGGCGTTACCTCGACCTTGCCGGCAGACAGTATCTTGCCGGTGCCGTGGAACGCCTCGATCTTGTTCTTCTTCAGCAGGAACTCGATGCCCTTGGTGTTGCCCTCGATGGCCTCGTCCTTGAACTTCAGCATCTGCTTGATGTCGGCCTTGGGTTTCGACACCTTGATGCCCATGCCCTCGAACGCATGCTCGGCTTCCTCGAACAGTTCGGATGCGTGCAGCAGCGACTTTGACGGAATGCAGCCCACGTTCAGGCAGGTGCCGCCATGGGTGGCGCGCTTTTCCACCACGGCGACCTTCATTCCCAGCTGGGCAGCACGGATCGCGCCCACATAGCCGCCGGGACCTGTGCCGATGACAACCAGATCGTACATTTGAAAACCTTCCTTAAAGGTCGAGCACCAGGCGCTCCGGGTCTTCCAGCGAGTCTTTGACCCGCACCAGGAACGTGACCGCTTCCTTGCCGTCGACGATGCGGTGATCGTAGCTCAACGCCAGGTACATCATCGGTCGGACCTTGATCTCGCCGTTGACCACCATCGGCCGTTCCTGGATCTTGTGCATGCCGAGAATGCCCGACTGCGGCGCGTTGAGGATCGGCGTGGACATCAGCGAGCCGTATACGCCGCCGTTGGAGATGGTGAAGGTGCCGCCCTGCATGTCCGACATGGAGAGCTGGCCGTCGCGCGCCAACAGGCCCAGCCGGCCGATTTCCTTCTCGATCTCGGCAATCGTCATCTGGTCCGCATCGCGCACCACCGGCACCACGAGGCCCTTGTCGGTGCCCACCGCCACGCCGACGTGGCAGAAGTTCTTGTAGACGATCTCGTCGCCGTCGATCTCCGCATTGACTGCCGGGATTTCCTTCAGCGCGTGCGTCACCGCCTTGGTGAAGAAGCCCATGAAGCCCAGCTTCACGCCATGCTTCTTCTCGAACAGGTCCTTGTAGCGCGAGCGCAGGTCCATCACCGCGCTCATGTCGACCTCGTTGAAGGTGGTAAGCATGGCGGCAGTGTTCTGGGCATCCTTCAGCCGGCGAGCGATGGTCTGGCGCAAACGCGTCATCTTCACCCGCTCCTCGCGGGCCGCGTCGTCACCGGACGACGGGGCGCGCTTGGCCCGTGCCGGAGCTGCAGCCGGTTTCGCGCCCTTTTCCAGCGCCTCGATCACGTCGCCCTTGAGCACCTGGCCGCGCTTGCCGGAGCCGTCAACCTGGTCCGGCGACATCTTGTTCTCGGCCAGCATCTTTGCCGCCGAAGGCGAGGCCGGAACGCCGGGCTTTGCTGCCGACGGGTTCATTTCCTGCTTGGCCTTTTCAGGTGCTGCCGCAGGCTTGGCCTCCTGCTTGGGCGCAGGCGCCGGAGCGGATGCCCCGCCACCTTCTCCAACCGTGCCCAGAAGCGCCCCGACCTCGACCGTCTCGCCTGCCCTTGCGACGATCTCGCCCATCACGCCGCTTGCCGGCGCCGGGACCTCTACGGTCACCTTGTCGGTCTCAAGTTCCACCAGCGGCTCGTCGGCCTTCACCGGGTCGCCCGGCTTCTTGAACCACTGCCCGATGGTGGCCTCAGTCACCGACTCGCCCAGAGTCGGCACGCGAATTTCGTTCGCCATGTGTTTATCGTCCCTTCAAATGACGTCCTTCGCCACTCACATCAGATGGCGCAGTTCGACCTGTTCCTGTCCAAGGGCCGTATCGAGGAAGCCCTGCAATTCCTTGAGGTGGCGGCTCATCAGGCCGGTGGCCGGCGAGGCAGCCGCGGCACGGCCCGCATAGACCGGACGCCGGTGGGTTGCCTCGATCCGGTTCAGCACCCATTCGACATAGGGCTGCACGAACGTCCACGCGCCCATGTTCATCGGCTCTTCCTGGCACCACACGATCTCGGCATCCTTGAAGCGCATCAGCTCCGTCACCAGCGCCTTTGTCGGGAACGGGTACAACTGCTCGATGCGCAACAGGTAGATGTCGTCGATGCCACGCTTCTCGCGCTCTTCCAGCAGGTCGTAATAGACCTTGCCGGTACACAGCACGACGCGGCGGATCTTCTCGTCCTTCGCCAGTTTCACGGTCGAACCCGGAACGTACTCCGCATCGTCCCACAGGATACGGTGGAACGTGGACTCCTGCCCCATCTCCTCCAGCGTCGACACGCAGCGCTTGTGGCGCAACAGCGACTTCGGCGTCATCAGGATCAGCGGCTTGCGGAAATCCCGGTGCATCTGGCGGCGCAGGATGTGGAAGTAGTTTGCCGGCGTCGAGCAGTTTGCAACCTGCATGTTGTCTTCCGCACACATCTGCAGATAGCGCTCGAGCCTTGCTGACGAGTGCTCGGGGCCCTGTCCTTCATAGCCGTGCGGCAGCAGGCAGACGAGGCCCGACAGGCGCAGCCACTTGCGCTCGCCCGACGACAGGAACTGGTCGAACACCACCTGCGCACCGTTTGCGAAGTCGCCGAACTGCGCTTCCCACAGCACCAGCGCCTGCGGCTCGGCAAGCGAGAAGCCATACTCGAAGCCCAGCACCGCCTCTTCCGACAGCATCGAGTTGATGCACTCGAAATCATAGGTCTTCTTGCCCGAAACGTGCTTGAGCGGCGCGTAGCGCTTTTCCGTTTCCTGGTCGACCCAGACCGCATGACGCTGCGAGAAGGTGCCGCGTTCCACGTCCTGGCCCGACAGGCGCACCTTCGAGCCCTCGTCCAGCAGCGTGGCGAAGGCCAGCGACTCTGCCGTCGCCCAGTCGATGTTGCGGCCTTCCTCGATGGCCTTGGCGCGGGTATCGATCACGCGCTTGAGGGTGCGGTGAATGTTGAACCCGTCCGGCACCCGGGTGATCTGTTCGCCCAGCCGCTTCAGCCGGTCCATGTCGACACCGGTCTTGCCGCGGCGCGGATCGTCGTCGTGCTTGGTAGCCTTGAAGCCCGACCAGCGCCCGTCCAGCCAGTCCGCCTTGTTCGGCTTGTAGCTGTCGGACGCATCGAACTCTTCTTCCAGCCGCTTGCGGAAGGTTGCCTTCATCGCCTCGTAATCGGCGTCGGTGATGGTGCCTTCTTCGATCAGCCGGTTGGCGTAGACCTGGGCCACCGCCGTGTGCTTGCCGATGCGGCGGTACATGATCGGCTGCGTGAACGCCGGTTCGTCGGCCTCGTTGTGGCCGAACCGGCGATAGCAGAACATGTCGATGACCACCGGGTGGCCGAAAGTCTGGCGGAACTCGGTCGCCACCTTGGCGGCATAGACGACCGCTTCCGGGTCGTCGCCGTTGACGTGGAAGATCGGCGCTTCGATCATCTTCGCCACGTCCGAAGGATACGGGCTCGAGCGCGACCAGATCGGGGATGTGGTGAAACCGATCTGGTTGTTGATGATGAAGTGCAGCGAGCCGCCCGTGCGGTGGCCCTTGAGCCCCGACAGGCCGAAGCACTCGGCCACCACGCCCTGGCCCGCGAAGGCCGCGTCACCGTGGATCAGCAGCGGCAGCACCTTGGTGCGGTCACGGCCCATCTGATCCTGCTTGGCGCGGGCCTTGCCCAACACCACCGGGTCGACAATCTCGAGGTGTGACGGGTTGGCGGTCAGCGACAGGTGCACCCGGTTGTTGTCGAATTCGCGGTCCGACGACGAACCCAGGTGATACTTCACGTCACCCGACCCCTCGACCTCTTCCGGCGTGGACGAGCCGCCCTTGAATTCGTGGAAGATCGCCTGGTACGGCTTGCCCATCACGTTGGCCAGCACGTTGAGCCGGCCGCGGTGGGCCATGCCCAGCACGATATCGCTGAGGCCCATGTTGCCGCCGCGCTTGATGATCTGCTCCAGCGCCGGCACGATCGATTCACCGCCATCGAGGCCGAAGCGCTTGGTGCCGGTGTACTTCACGTTGAGATAGGCCTCGAAGCCCTCCGCCTCGATCAGCTTGTTGAGGATCGCCTTCTTGCCTTCCGGCGTGAACTCGATCGACTTGTCCGGCCCCTCGATGCGCTCCTGGATCCACGCCTTGTGGCGCGGGTCTGACATGTGCATGAACTCCACCGCCATGGTGGAGCAGTACGTTGCCTTGAGGATGTCGACGATCTGCCGGATCGTGGCCCGTTCCAGGCCCAGCACGTTGTCGATGAAGATTTCCCGGTCCATGTCCTCCGGGCCGAAGCCGTACGATGCCGGGTCCAGTTCCGGGTGCTGCTCCTTCTCGCGCAGGTTCAGCGGATCGAGGTCGGCGATCAGGTGGCCGCGCATGCGGTAGGCACGGATCATCATCAGCGCGCGCACCGAATCGAGCGTCGCCTTGCGCAGGCTGTCGGTATCGACCTTCTCGCCCTTTGCAACAGATTTGGCGGCAATCTTGCCGCCCATGACCTTCTCAAGCGCCGGCCAGTTGCCATCGAGCGCCGAGACAAGCTCGCCATTCAGCGGCTGCGGCCAGTCCTTGCGTGCCCAGCTTGGACCCTCCGCGGTCTTTTCAACCGTTGCGGGCTCGTCGCCGAGCTGGTCGAAGAAGGCCCGCCACTCGGGCGCTACAGACCCCGGATCTTTCTCGTAAGCTGCTTGAAGTTGTTCGATAAACTGGGCGTTGCCGCCATAAAGGAAGGACGTTTGCTCGAAAACGTCGTTGGCGTCTGTCTTGGCCATGTCACCTTCGCGTCAGGGCGTTTTCCTGGTCGCGATCCTTAGCTGGAAACGGATGCGCACGCCTTAGAGAAAAACGTGCTGCAAGGCAACATAGACCTATTTCGCATGCTTTCAACCAGAAGCGGTCAAACTTGACGCAAACGTAAATCGAAATTGCGCGGGCCGGATCGGTAATCCGGAGTCTGGTAAGAGCGCCCCGGTGCAGGTCACGGCTGCGGCGGCAACTTTACATAATCGGAGCGGAACACCACGGCCACAAGCCCAAGGCCAGTCTCCGGGAAGCGTACCGCCATACCACGCAAGCTTCGGAAAGGCGATTGTCGTGGCCGCGCCATCATTGCGAAATCCGGCGAGCGTGCCGAAATCGGCATCCCTCATCTCGGTTCCGGCAGGAAACCGGACCCGCTCACCGCCACCGCCCAGGCCCAGCCCGGCCGATATGGTGCACTGGCTCAACAGGAAGGCCCGCGTCTTGCTCACGGGGGACAGTTCGGCCGAGACGAGCACCTCGTATCCGCCGGGCTTCGAAAGGAGTCTTGATTTGTCTGGTTCGGCAAGACGCTAGTCGAAGATCATCGCGGCTGCCAGTCCGGCCTCGAGGATCATGGCGCCGCCCTTCGCAGCAATCTCGCTGACGGGGTAATCGCTGCCGAGTATCATGGCCACTGCCGCAGCGTGGCGCTGCCGGTTGATGGCAGCCTCGTCCGCCGGGCCGTATCCAAGCGCCTCGATCGCCTCGACGCGCTGGTCGAGGCTGAGACCTGATCCGGCACACACCTGCACCAGTTGCTCGAAGGGCGAGGCCATGGCCCCGCCCTTCATGCAGGCAACCGCGAGGATTGCCAGGATAATGCGACGCACGCGCATCAGCCGTTGATGGCTTTCAGCACTGCCTGGCCGAGACCGGCGGGCGAGTCCGCCACCACGATTCCGGCAGCCTTCATCGCCTCTATCTTGTCCTCGGCACCGCCCTTGCCGCCCGAGATCACCGCGCCGGCATGGCCCATGGTGCGGCCCGGAGGGGCAGTGCGGCCCGCGATGAAACCGGCCATCGGCTTCTTGCGGCCCTTCTTGGCTTCATCGGCGATGAACTGGGCGGCGTCTTCTTCCGCCGAACCGCCGATCTCGCCGATCATGATGATCGACTTGGTGTCGTCGTCGGCCAGGAACATCTCCAATACGTCGATGAACTCGGTGCCCTTCACCGGGTCGCCGCCGATGCCCACGGCCGTGGTCTGGCCAAGGCCGGTATTGGTGGTCTGGAACACCGCTTCATAGGTCAGCGTGCCCGAGCGCGACACCACGCCGACGGAACCCTTCGAGAAGATGTTGCCCGGCATGATGCCGATCTTGCACTCGTTGGGCGTCAGCAGGCCGGGGCAGTTCGGGCCGATCAGCCGCGACTTCGACTTGTCGAGTTTCGCCTTCACCTTGACCATGTCCATCACGGGAACGCCCTCGGTGATGCACACGATGAGCGGAATTTCCGCCTCGATGGCCTCGATGATGGCGGCACCCGCGCCTGCCGGCGGCACATAGATGACCGATGCATCCGCACCCGTGGCATCCTTGGCTTCCGCCACGCTGGCATAGATCGGCAGCTTCTGGCCACCCTTGCCTTCCCAGGTTTCGCCACCCTTCTTCGGGTGAATGCCGGCAACCATCTGGGTACCGTGATAGGCCAGCGCCTGCTCGGTGTGGAACGTACCGGTCTTGCCGGTGAGGCCCTGCACCAGAACCTTGGTGTTCTTGTCGATAAGAATGGACATGTGCCTCAAGCTCCCTTCACGGCCTTGACGATCTTCTGCGCAGCGTCATCGAGGTCGTCCGCAGCAATCACGTTCAGTCCGCTTTCATTGATGATCTTCTTGCCGAGATCCACGTTGGTTCCTTCGAGGCGCACCACCAGCGGCACCTTCAGGCCCACTTCCTTCACCGCGGCCACCACGCCCTCGGCAATCACGTCGCAACGCATGATGCCACCGAAGATGTTGACCAGGATGCCCTTCACGTTGGGATCGGAGGTGATGATCTTGAACGCCGCCGTCACCTTCTCCGTGGTGGCACCGCCGCCCACGTCGAGGAAGTTGGCAGGTTCCGAGCCATACAGCTTGATGATGTCCATGGTCGCCATGGCAAGGCCTGCGCCGTTCACCATGCAGCCGATGTCGCCATCCAGCGCGATGTAGGCGAGGTCGTACTTCGAGGCCTCGATTTCCTTGTCGTCCTCCTCGGTCAGGTCGCGCAGGTCCGCCAGTTCCGGGTGACGGAACTCGGCATTGCCATCGAACGACACCTTGGCGTCGAGCACGCGCAGGTGACCGTTGCCCAGGATCACCAGCGGGTTGATCTCGAGCAGGCTCATGTCCTTCTCGGTGAACGCCTTGTAGAGGATCGGAAACAGCTTCTTGGCATCTTCCGCTGCAGCGCCCTCGAGCTTCAGGCCAGCGCTCAGCTTGGCCACGTCGGCATCGGTGATGCCGGCTTCCGGATCGATCGCCACGTTGATGATCTTCTCCGGCGTGTGCTCGGCGACGGCCTCGATGTCCATGCCGCCTTCGGTCGACACCACGAAGGCCGGACGGCCCACGGAGCGGTCAACCAGGATCGACAGGTACAGTTCCTTGGCAATGTCGGCGCCGTCCTCGATGTAGAGGCGGTTGACCTGCTTGCCGGCAGGGCCGGTCTGCTTGGTCACCAGCGTGTTGCCCAGCATTTCCCTTGCGTTGGCAACGACGTCCTCGATCGACTTGACCACCCGCACGCCGCCCTTGGCGTCAGGCCCCAGTTCCTTGAACTTGCCCTTGCCGCGCCCGCCTGCATGGATCTGCGACTTGACCACGTAAACCGGACCCGGCAGCGACTTGGCTGCGGCCTCGGCATCATTGGCCGACATGATCGCCACGCCGGCAGCCACCGGCGCGCCATACTTTTTCAGCAGGGCCTTGGCCTGATACTCATGAATATTCATAGCTCGTGAATTCCCTTTTCCTCCCGCATTGGGTCCGCGAACATAGCGGCAGAATACGGGCTACGTAAAGAGTGTGGTATACCACATACCAGAAAACTTGGGCCGGGCGACCAAGCCCGGCCCCGGGTATGTCAGGCGAGATCGGGGGCGATCTTCTTCGCCGCATCCATCAGGCCCTTGACCGCGTTGATGGACTTCTTCAGCTCAGCCTTTTCCGCTGCATCGAGCTTGATCTCGACGATGCGCTCGACACCACCGGCGCCGATCACCGTCGGCACGCCCACATAGAGGTCGGAAATACCGTACTGGCCGGACACGTGCGCGGCGCAAGGCAGCACCCGCTTCTTGTCTTTCAGATAGCTCTCGGCCATGGCAATCGCCGAGGTTGCCGGCGCATAGTAGGCCGAACCCGTCTTCAGCAGCCCGACGATCTCGGCGCCGCCGTCACGGGTGCGCTGCACGATCTTGTCGATCTGCTTCTGGGTGGACCACTTCATCTTGACCAGGTCCGGCACCGGAATGCCGGCAACGGTCGAGTAGCGCACCAGCGGCACCATGGTGTCGCCGTGTCCGCCCAGCACGAAAGCCGTCACGTCCTCGACCGACACATTGAACTCTTCAGCCAGGAAGTGGCGGAAGCGGGCCGAGTCGAGCACGCCAGCCATGCCGACGACCTTGTGCACGGGAAGGCCGGAATACTTCTGCAGCGCCCACACCATCACGTCGAGAGGGTTGGTGATGCAGATGACGAAGGCGTTCGGGGCATACTTCTTGATGCCCGCGCCAACCTGGCTCATCACCTTGAGATTGATTTCCAGCAAGTCGTCGCGGCTCATGCCCGGCTTGCGCGGCACGCCGGCGGTCACGATCACGACGTCGGCGCCCTGGATGCCTTCATACTTGTTGACGCCTTCGAGCTTCGCGTTGAACCCTTCCACCGGGCCGCTCTGCGCCAGGTCCAGCGCCTTGCCCTGCGGCATGCCCTCGACGATGTCGAAAATGACGATGTCGCCCAGTTCCTTCAGGCCGGCCAGGTGAGCCAGCGTACCACCGATCATGCCGCCGCCGATGAGGGCAATCTTCTTGCGTGCCATGGAATGAGTCCCTGCTTGATTGTTCCGTTGCGCCTTTCGCGACTGCGAAAAGATGGCTGGTTTACTACCCCCAACGCCTTGCTGCCGCAAGATGCTGCCCCGTGATGCTTTCGGGTAACCCCGCTCGCCATCACGCACGCACGGCGTTTTCCCACCAGTCCGCCGACTGCATCTCGTTCAGCCGCGACACCGTGCGGGCAAACTCCACCGGCGTATCGGCAAACCTGTAGATGCCGTCTGGTGGCGTCTCCGCGGCCATCACCAGCCGCACCTTCGCGTCGTACAGGTTGTCGATCAGGTTGATGAACCGCCGCGCGGCATTGCCTTCAGCCGGGGTGAGCGCCCGCACACCGTCGATGAACACGATATGAAACTGGCGCGCGATGGCGAGGTAGTCGGCATTGCCCAGCGGCGCCTCGCACAGGTCCGCAAACCCGAACCATGCAGCCCCTCGCGCGGTGCGCGGCACGTGCACCTTGCGCCGGCCCACGTCGAGCCACGTCTCGCCGCCGCCGTCCGTGCCCGTCACCTTGTGCCACATCACCCGCATGCGATTGGCCGTGCCTGGCCCCAGTGGACAGAAATACACGTCCTCGCCCGCCAGCCGGTCGAGCCGGTAATCGGTCGGCCCGTCCAGTTCGATCACGTCGAACCGGTCCTCGATCAGCTTGATGAAAGGCTCGAACAGGTTGCGGTTGAGACCGTTCCAGTAAAGCTTCTGCGGTGGAATGTTGGAGGTCGCCACGATGACGCAGCCTGCCTCCAGCAGCGCCTCGAACAGCCGTCCGAGGATCATCGCATCGGTGATGTCCTTGACCTGGAACTCGTCGAGGCAAAGCACGTTGGCGTCCCGCGCCAGCTGGCCGGCAACCGCCCTGATCGGATCGGAGCCCTGGTCGATCAGCCCCTTCTTCTGTCCCTCGCGATAGGCATGAATGTCGCGATGCACCTCCTGCATGAACGCATGAAAGTGCACCCGCCGCTTGGAGACCGGTGCGATTGCCTCGTGAAACAGGTCCATGACCAGCGTCTTGCCCCGGCCAACGTCGCCCCAGACGTAAACTGGCTTCGGCCGCGCGGCGCCCTGCTTTCGCTTGAACAGCCATGCCAGCCCGCCTGCAGCCGATGGCAGGCTGTAGCCTTCCAGCTGACCGGCCAGTGCATCGAGCCGCCTGAGCACTGCTTCCTGCGCCGCATCGGGCTGGAGCCGGCACTCACGGACCCGCGCAGCATAAATGGCAGATGGAAGTTTCGGCATGGGCTTGACAGTGACAGTTGGTCGGCGGGCCGTCCATCTGGTAGCGCGTCGGTCGGCCCGGTTCAAGCCGCGCGGCGCAGCCTATACCAGGCTGGGCCAGAACGTCATCAGCGCGTAGCCGTGTGCCGCCGCCAATGAACCATAGGCCAGCGACATGACCGAGGCGCCCGCCCCGTTCATCGGCACCACGTCGCCCTTTGCCGGGCCCAGCCGGGTGCTCTGGAAGAAGGCCACCACCGCGATCGCGGCAAGCACCGGGTTCTGGTAAATCACGCCCGCCGCCGCCACGGCCACAGCCATGAAGAACATCGCGGAGCGCACATGTCCCGGCAACAGGGATTGCAGCACGGCCCGCAGCACCCGCCCGCCGTCGAGCGGGAACACGGGCAGCAGGTTGAGCAGGTTCAACGCCCCTGCAATTGCGGCCATGACGAACGCCACGTACTGGAAGGTCGGAGACCCGAAGCCGCTCAGGCTGACGGCAATCGCCGGCAGCAGCGCCAGCACCGACAGGCCTGCTCCCATGATCGCGCAGAAGGCATCGTCGGCAAGCCGCAGGTGCGGCACGCGTGACACTGCCACGCCGCCAAGGAAGGGCAGGAACACGATCTTGCCCCACGGCTGCCCGATCATCCGGAACGACACCAGGTGACCCAGTTCATGCAACACCAGCAGACCAACGAAGATCACGCCGATCTGCCAGCCAAGCAGAAGCGAAAAGGCAGCAGCGGTCGCCAGCAGCGACGCCGCGGAAATCGCCGCAGAAGCCCAGGCCTTGCGGCCGGCCGGATTGGCCTTGCCGGTTTCGCACCATGCCTTCAGGCGGGCAAGCTGCTGGGCGGCATCCATGTGGGCAAGCGCAAAACCGGTCAGGGAGCGCGGGCCCCACTCCTCGCGCAGGCACACCAGCGTTCCCTTCGGGTGCGGCTCGAGTTCGATTGAATAGTCGAGCAACCGGTCGTCCTTGCGCAGGTTCTCGATCCCGGTGCGCTTCAGCCGGATCAGTTTACCGCTGACACGTTCGACGATATCGAAGCACAGTTCCCAGCTCACCTTGCTGCCGTCATCGCGCTTCACGCTGTGGCTGAGCTTCACCGAACGGCCATCTCCGGCCATCTCATGAGCATCTAGATGCTGCTGCCAAGACAGGTCGCCATGGGCGTGATCGACGTTGGTCCACACTTCGCCCACCGGACGATGCACGACAGCCGTACGCACCAGCTTCACCGGCCGGCGCCAGTTGAACACGACCAGCATCGAAACCGCGGCCAGTGCCGCGATGATCAGGAAACCCCATTCAGCCATGATGCCAGTGCCCCGCCCCGTTTGCAGTCAAATCAGGGGGTCAGCCTCGCATCAAGCCCTTAACGGAGTGTCACGATCAGGCCGCTGGTCTTCAGCCCGAAAGGTCTGGCGCGAACTGAGTGAAGCCATGCTCAATGCATGGTTAATCGGCATGCTGAATTGCAACAGGGGCCCGCAGTCTTGCGGACCCCTGCTGCATTCCAGTCATCGGCGGCGCGGGTTAGCCCATGGTCGGGATCGAGAACTCCGCGCCATCCTTGATGCCTGATGGCCAGCGCGAGGTGACCGTCTTGGTGCGGGTATAGAAGCGCACCGAGTCAGGTCCATGCTGGTTCAGGTCGCCGAACGCCGACTTCTTCCAGCCGCCGAAGGTGTAGTAGGCAAGCGGCACCGGAATCGGCACGTTGACGCCCACCATGCCGATATTGATCCGATCGGCGAAGTCGCGCGCGGCATCGCCGTCGCGCGTATAGATCGCCACCCCGTTGCCGTAGGAATGGCTCATCGGCAGGTCGATGGCTTCTTCATAGGTCTTGGCGCGCACCACCGACAGGACGGGACCGAAGATCTCTTCCTTGTAGATGCGCATGTCCTTGGTCACGTTGTCGAACAGGCAGCCCCCCATGAAGTAGCCGTTCTCATAGCCCTGCATGGTGAAGCCGCGGCCATCGACGGCCAGCGTCGCGCCTTCCTTGATGCCGATTTCCACGTAGTCGCGGATGCGGTCGAGCGCCTGTTGCGTGACCACGGGGCCATAGTCAGCCTCGCGGTCGGTCGAAGGCCCGATGCGCAGGTTCTCCACCCGCGGGATCAGCTTGCTCATCAGCCGGTTCGCGGTGTCCTCGCCAACCGGTACGGCAACCGAGATCGCCATGCAGCGCTCGCCGGCCGAGCCGTAGCCCGCGCCGATCAGCGCATCGACCGCCTGGTCCATGTCGGCATCCGGCATGATGATCATGTGGTTCTTGGCGCCGCCGAAGCACTGCACCCGCTTTCCGGCCGCGCAGCCGCGCGAATAGACGTACTCGGCAATGGCCGTCGAGCCGACGAAGCCGACAGCCTGGATGATGTCGTCATCAAGGATCGCGTCGACCGATTCCTTGTCGCCGTTGATCACGTTGAGGATGCCGGCAGGCAGACCTGCCTCGATCATCAGTTCGGCAAGCCGCAGCGGCACCGACGGGTCGCGTTCCGACGGCTTCAGGATGAAGGCGTTGCCGCATGCGATTGCGGGTGCGAACTTCCACATCGGGATCATCGCCGGGAAGTTGAACGGGGTGACGCCGGCGGCCACGCCCAGCGGCTGGCGCATCGAGTACATGTCGATGCCGGGGCCTGCGCCCTGCGTATACTCGCCCTTCAGCAGGTGCGGAATGCCGAGTGCGAACTCCGCCACCTCGACGCCGCGCTGGATGTCGCCATGGCTGTCCGGAATGGTCTTGCCATGTTCCGACGACAGCATCTGCGCCAGGCTTTCCTTCTCTGCGTTCACCAGATCGATGAACTTCATCATCACACGCGCGCGCTTCTGCGGGTTCTCCCGCGCCCAGCCCGGCTGTGCGGCAGCGGCGTTCTCTACGGCTGCGCGAACCTCATCCTTCGTGGCCAGCGCCACCTTTGCCTGCACCTCGCCCGTCGACGGATTGTACACGTCGGCAAAACGGCCGGATTTGCCTGCAACGCGCTTGCCGCCGATGAAATGACCTATTTCCTTGACCATGGATTGTTTACCGCCGGGCCGTTTCACGCCCCGCAGCCTCCTGAAATGTAGTGGACCTTATCCGGGCGGGGACCGTACTCACCGCTCAACGTTGAGGCAAGCGCCAGATTCGCCACATCTGTCGGGCAGTTTCCGGAAACATCATCCGATCACGTTTTGTTGCGATGCACCATTCTCGCCTTCAATTTGTTGCAATGCAGCATTATCTTTCCTGCTGAAGATCCCGCCCCGTGGGCAAGAAGGAAATCAGGATCATGACACACGCACTTTCCGGTACCGGTTCACTCGTGGTCCGGCGGCTGTGGCCGTCCGAGGCCGAACTGTTCCGTGGGCATTTTGATCGTCTCGACGCTCACTCGCGTTCCATGCGCTTCGGCGGCTCGGTTCACGATACGCTCCTCGACGCCTATGTGCACCAGGCGCTTGCCGGCAA
The DNA here is from genome assembly GCA_024642465.1 of Alphaproteobacteria bacterium. GTDB lineage: Bacteria > Pseudomonadota > Alphaproteobacteria > Rhizobiales > Aestuariivirgaceae > Anderseniella. The sequence continues at coordinate 8,135 of JAHEBA010000041.1, read as the reverse complement.
CGGACTGGTTTACGGCGCCTTTGTCGATGGCATGCTGCGCGGGGTCGGTGAGATCCGCTTCATCACCACGCAGTATCCCTGGCGTGCAGAGGCGGCGTTTTCGGTCGAGCCCGACTGGCAGCATCAGGGCCTGGGCGATGCCCTGCTCGAACGCATCATCGCGGTGGCCCGCAACCGCACCGTCAGCGGGCTGGACCTCTGGTGCCGGGCCAGCAACAACCGCATGCGCAAGCTTGCCGAGAAGCACGGCGCCGAACTCGATTTCTCCGGCGACGAGACCCATGGCCGCTTCACCATGCCCTGGCCGACGCCGGCATCGCTGATCGAGGAAGTTCTGGGAGAAGCCATTGGATGGGGCCGCTGGCTGGCAGATCCCGCCGCCGCAAGAACGGCACTGGCCTCAGCCGGTGGCGCTCACGAAGCCAACGCTGCCTGATCCGTCATGGCGCACCGTGCACGGGCCGATCTCGCAAGGCGAGGCAACGCCGGCCTTGCGCAGGCTGAGCACGAACAGCACTGCTGCATTGGCAACCAGTTCCGGCAGGTCGGCCGACGCGATGCCGCTGTCGAAGGCGCGCGACAACCTTGACGCCGCCCGCCGGCAATAGTCGGCGGCCTCAACGTCGCTCAGGCCGGCAGATGCATGCCACTCCCCTTCCAGCTGCTCGCGCGGCACTTCCGCCAGCACGCTGTCGCCGATAAGCAACGGCACGTTTCCGCGCGCCGCTATGGCCTCGACCGGCCCTGAACCGCCGCCACTGCTGGCATAGCACACGCTGACCGCCTCATCCGGAGCGGCTGCATCAATGGGAAACACGGCTTCATTCAACGGGTTCATGGTCGTAGACCTTTGCTGGCAAGGCACAGCACCGAGCATGAGCCCGGTTGCGTTGATAACCGGTTAACCATAAACCGCGCCGGCCAGGTCAGTCGGGAAGATAGGCCTTGTTGCGGGCGAGCTTCTTCAGGGCTTTCAGCGGCAGGTCGCACTCGAAGTCACCAGCCGCATAGGGCGCGATTGCATAAGGCGGAAACAATATTGTCGCGCCTACCTCTTTGAAGGCCCACGACGACAGGTTGCCGACCATCTCATGCATTGACTGCGGCGTCGGATCGAACATGGACTCGCGCCGTTCCTGCGCACTCAGCTTCTCGCCGCCCGGTCGTTTCAGGTCCTCGAAACACAGCCTGGACAACTGCGCCACGGCCTTGTCCGGAAAACCTTGCCGAAGTCCAGCACGCCGTCACGCATGTGCACGGTATAGCCCGCCGAATAGCGGTTCGGGTGCGCCCCGCCGTCATAGCGCCCGATGCTGACCGTGACCGACATCAGGTCCGGCGAGCCATAGGTCAGCGTCATCGACTGCTGGAAATCGAGATATCCGCCGGGCGGGTCGAAATCCACCTTCTCGTCGACCGGCGCTTCGGCGACCAGCTTGTCCACCACCTCGTTGAAAACCACCTCGCCCGGCAGCTTTGGATCGGCAAACCTGAACCCCGTAAAATCCACCTGGTAGCCCCGCGGTACCGCCTCCTTGACGATGGCGAACGGCTCCAGCTTCCCCTTGAGGCCCGGACCGGATCGCGCCGCCGCGCCAAGCTCGCCAATCCGGGCTTGCGTCATGTCCGCAAGGCACGTGACCCGCTCAGAGTCGCTGCCCTGCGCGCAGTCCTCGTCGCGCCGTTTCAGCCATGCCCGCTGGTCAGCCAGCAATGCCTTGAACGCCTACTTTGAAAATTCTTCCTTGGCCAGCGACCACTGCTCGCCAAGCTTGTCGTCCACCGCCTTCAGCGCCGCATCGGAACAGATCAGCTTCTCGGTATCGGTGCCGGCCTTGGCGCAGTCGAATGCGGCCGCGGGCAGGCTCGTCGCTGCCAGTGCAGCAAGGCTCAAAAGCAGGGGCCGTCTCATCGGCTGCCTCTTGTGTTGAGACAGTCACCCAAGGGCAAAACGGAGCGCGGTGAAAACCTAAACCCGCCGCTCGACCATCAGCTTCTTGATCTCCGCACCCGCGACGCCGGCAAGGCGGCACAGCCGCCGGGGACGCGCAAAAATCAGAAAACGCGATTGCAGGCCTAAACCCTGCGTTCGACCATCAGCTTCTTGATCTCTGCAATCGCCTTGGCCGGGTTGAGACCCTTCGGACATGCCTTGGCGCAGTTCATGATGGTGTGGCAGCGGTACAGCCGGAACGGATCTTCCAGGTTGTCGAGGCGCTCGCCGGTTGCTTCATCGCGGCTGTCGATCAGCCAGCGATAGGCCTGCAGCAGGATGGCGGGGCCTAGATAGCGGTCGCCGTTCCACCAGTAACTCGGGCACGAGGTCGAGCAGCACGCGCACAGGATGCACTCGTACAGCCCGTCGATCTTCTCCCGGTCTTCCTTCGACTGGCGCCACTCGGTGCGCGGCTCCGGTGTTTCTGTCTTGAGCCACGGCTCGATCGAGCGATGCTGGGCGTAGAACCGCGTCAGGTCCGGCACCAGGTCCTTCACCACCGGCATGTGCGGCAGCGGGTAGATCCGCACCTCGCCCTTCACGTCGTCGATGCCCCTGGTGCAGGCCAGCGTGTTGGTGCCGTCGATGTTCATGGCGCACGACCCGCAAATCCCCTCGCGGCAGGAGCGGCGGAAGGTCAGCGTCGGGTCGATCTCGTTCTTGATCTTGATCAGCGCATCGAGAACCATCGGGCCGCAATCGTCGAGGTCGATGGTGTAGGTATCGACGCGCGGATTGGCGTCATCGTCCGGCGACCAGCGGTAGACCTTGAATTCGCGGGTGCGGCTGGCACCGGCCGGTTTCGGCCACACCTTGCCTTCGGTGACCTGCGAATTATTGGGAAGTGCGAGTTCAACCATCTCTCAGTGCCTTTAGTAAACGCGCGCCTTGGGCGCGATCTTCTTAGGGTCGATGCCGCCTTCGGCCAGCGTGGTCAGCGGCTCGGTGTGCACCGGGCGGTAGTCGAGCTTCACCTTGCCCTTGGCATCCACCCAGGCCAGCGTGTGCTTGCGCCAGTTCTTGTCGTCGCGGCCCGCGTAGGGCCCGTCCTTGTAGTCCTCACGCGCGTGCGCCCCGCGGCTTTCCTTGCGGGCCTCCGCCGAGTAAACAGTGGTGATGGCCGACGCCATCAGGTTTTCCAGCTCCAGCGTTTCAACGAGGTCCGAGTTCCAGATCATCGACCGGTCGGTGACCTTCAGGTCGGACATCTTCTTCCACGCCGCATCAAGCCGCTTGCAGCCCTGCTCCAGCGTTTCCTGGGTACGGAACACGGCGGCGTCTTCCTGCATCGCCTTCTGCATTTCCAGCCGCAGCGAGGCCGTTGGCGTTGAGCCGCTGGCGTGGCGAAGCCCATCGAAGCGCTCCATGATCTTCTCGACGCAGGCCTCGTTGATCGCCGGTACGGCAGAGTCGCGGTCCACCACCTTGCCGGCTCGGATGGCGGCAGCGCGGCCGAACACCACCAGGTCGATCAGCGAGTTGGAGCCCAGCCGGTTGGCGCCGTGCACACTCGCGCAACCCGCCTCGCCCACCGCCATCAAGCCGGGCTGGATGCGGTCCGGGTCCTTCTTGGTCGGATTCAGCACCTCGCCCCAGTAATTGGTCGGGATGCCGCCCATGTTGTAGTGCACCGTCGGCAGCACCGGGATCGGCTCGCAGGTCAGGTCGACGCCGGCGAAAATCTTGGCGCTCTCCGAGATGCCCGGTAGCCGCTCGTGCAGCACGTCCGGGTCGAGGTGATCGAGGTGCAGGTGGATGTGGTCCTTGTTCTTGCCCACCCCACGGCCTTCACGGATTTCCATGGTCATGCAGCGCGAGACCACGTCGCGAGAGGCAAGGTCCTTGGCGTTGGGGGCATAGCGCTCCATGAACCGCTCGCCTTCGGAGTTCGTAAGATAGCCGCCCTCGCCGCGCGCACCCTCGGTGATCAGGCAGCCCGCGCCATAGATGCCGGTCGGGTGGAACTGCACGAACTCCATGTCCTGCAGGGGCAGGCCAGCGCGCGCCACCATGCCGTTGCCGTCGCCGGTGCAGGTGTGCGCCGACGTCGCCGAGAAGTAGGCACGGCCATAGCCGCCGGTTGCCAGCACCACCATCTTGGCGGCAAAGCGGTGAATGCTGCCGTCCTCCAGGTTCCACGCCACCACGCCGGTGCACTCGCCGTCATCCGACATGATCAGGTCGATGGCGAAATACTCGATGAAGAACTGCGCATGGTGCTTCAGGCTCTGGCCGTACAGCGTGTGCAGGATGGCGTGGCCGGTGCGGTCGGCAGCCGCACAGGTGCGCTGCACCGGCGGGCCGTCGCCGAAGTTCTGCATGTGGCCGCCAAACGGACGCTGGTAGATCTTGCCCTCTTCCGTACGGCTGAACGGCACGCCGTAATGCTCAAGCTCGTACACCGCCGCAGGCGCTTCCCGCGCCAGGTATTCCATCGCGTCGGTATCGCCCAGCCAGTCCGAACCCTTGACCGTGTCGTACATGTGCCACTGCCAGTGGTCAGGCCCCATGTTCTGCAAGCTGGCCGCAATGCCGCCCTGCGCCGCCACCGTGTGCGAGCGGGTCGGGAACACCTTGGTGAGGCAGGCGGTGCGCAAGCCCTGCTCGGCCATGCCCAGCGTGGCTCGAAGGCCTGCCCCGCCGGCCCCGACGACAACCACGTCGAACTGGTGATCGGTGAATTCGTATGCCTTGTTGGACGCCATCAGACCGTCAGCCTCCGAAAGAAATCTTGAGAACGGCAAACAGCCCGGTGAGCGCCACCATGCCGCAGAAGAACGTATTGGCCAGCAACAGGGCGAGTTTCATGCCTTCGCCGTGCACATAGTCCTCGATGATCACCTGCATCCCCAGCCGCATGTGCCAGGTGATCGAGATGATGGTGAACACCAGCATCAGCGCCACCAGCGGATTGCCGGCGGCAGCCGTCATTTCAGCCTGCGACGAACCGACGTTCGCGACGCAGAAGAAGACCAGGAAGATGACCAGCGGAACGTTGGCGATGGCTGTCAGCCGCTGGTGCCAGAAGTGCTCGGTGCCTGACTTGGCCGATCCCAGCCCGCGGACCTTGCTAAGCGGAGTTCTCATGCTCATGTTCACTGTCCTCTCAGCGCACTGCGTAAGCCACGATCCAGATCACCAGCGTCAGCGCCAGCGACCCGATCAGGTTTGCCTTGGCCAGCACCTCGATCAGCTTCAGGTCGAAGCCGCGTCCGGTATCCCAGACCAGGTGGCGAAGCCCGCCCAGCGCATGGTGTACCAGCGCCCAGGTGAAGCCCAGCAGCACCAGCCGACCGAACCATGACCCGATGAAGCCCTGAACGAAGTCGAAATACGAGGCCGAGTGTGCCGCAGCGAACAGCCACCAGACGAACAGCGCCATGCCGAAATAGAGACCCGCGCCGGTAATGCGATGCACGATTGACATCATCATCGTCAGCATCGGCTTGTAGACCTGCAGGTGCGGCGACAGCGGCCGCTCCTTCATGGGTGTTCCCGCCATGAGTGTTGCCCTCGCGATAGTGTTGGGCAGGTGTACTATGTGCACTGCAACATGTGCAATCCGCCCTTGGTGTTATTCCACCAGATGTAACTGCATTCCAAAATCACATGGCAGGCAGCAGCACCCAGCAATCAAGATCGAGGATCACGCCATCCTCGTATTTGCCGTCGTCACCCTTCAACGCAAAGCCGCCGCACGGCAGGTCCCTGGTGGCAACCAGCCTCAGCCGCAGTGCGCCAACGTCGTCGCGCCCCGGCAGCCTGGCCTTGTCCAGCACTTCCGACCACGCGAACACCGTATTGCCGGCAAACAATGGCGCCACGTGCGCGCCCCCGTTGATCGCTGCCAGGTGAAATGCGTTGGCCAGCCCGTTGAAGCTCAGCGACCGCGCAATCGAGATCACGTGCCCGCCATAGATCAGCCGGCGGCCAAACCGCCCCTGGCCTTCGGTGAACTGGTTGAAGTGCACCTTGGCGGTGTTCTGATAAAGCCGCGTCGCAATCATGTGCTCGGCCTCTTCCACCGTCATGCCGTCCACGTGGTCGATTCTTTCGTCAACCTCGTAATCGTTCCACATGTGCGGTTGACCCGACAGCGCCGTATCCCACTTGGCCCGATCGATCACCGGGCAGGCCGCGCCGAGGTGGTCCACGCTCACCTCTGACGGCAGTTGCGGCACCATTGTTTCGGGCGCGGGATGCTCCTCGTCGCGCTTTCTCACCATCACCCAGCGCACGAACTGCAGCACCGTCTCGTCCCGCTGGTTGACACCGGTCGAGCGTACGTAAACCACGCCGGTCTTGCCGTTGGAGTTTTCCTTGAGCCCGATCACCTCGGACGACGAGTTCAGCGTATCGCCCGGATAGACCGGCGCCAGGAACCGGCAGTCCGCGTACCCGAGGTTCGCCACCGCGTTGAGCGATATGTCCGGCACCGTCTTGCCGAACACCACGTGAAACACCAGCATGTCGTCGAGCGGCGATTGCGGGTAGCCGATGGCGCGGGCGAATTCGTCCGACGACTGAACCGCACAGCGCGTTCCGTACAGGGCGGTATAGAGTGCCCGGTCGCCTTCGCTCACCGTACGCGGCACCGCGTGCGCGATGACCTGCCCGATCGAGAAGTCCTCGAAAAAGTTGCCCGCGTTGGTCTTGCTCATGCCGCCTGCTCCATCTCCCGGATCGCATCGTGCATGGCAACGGTCTTCTTCGCCACCTCGCAGTGCAGAAGCTCCACCATCCGGCCATTGTGGTTGATCGCGCCAAGCCCTTTGTTCTCCGGCAGCTCGAACGCGGCAATGATCTCGCGCGCCTGCGCCACGTCGTCCTCCGTCGGTGCGAACGCCACGTTGGCCGGCTCGATCTGGCCCGGATGGATCAGCGTCTTGCCGTCCATGCCGATCAGCTTGCCCTGCTGGCATTCGGCCACGCAACCGGCCTCGTCGCGGAAATCGTTGTACACGCCGTCGACGATCATCAGCCCGAACGCTCGCGCCGCCGCAACGCAGGTCATCAGCCACGGCAGCATTGCCATCCGCCCCTGCCCAAGTCCCGCCCCGGTTTCCTTGGCGAGGTCATTGGTGCCCATCACCATGCACTCGAACCGGGGGTACTTCTTCGCCGCCTTTGCGATCTTCCTGGCGTTCAGCATGGCAAGCGGCGTTTCCATCATTGCCCAGATGCGAAGCTCCTGCGGCGCGCCTGCATCGTCCAGCGCGTCCGATACCGCCTCGATGTCGTCGTCCTCCGAGACCTTCGGCACCAGGATGGCTGCAGGTCCGGCCTTTGCCGCCGCCTTGAGGTCGTCCATGCCCCACAGCGAATTCAGCCCGTTGATGCGGATCACCAGCTCGCGCCTGCCATAGCCGCCCGCCTTGACCGCCTCGCACACCTGCTTGCGCGCAGGCGCCTTGGCGTCCGGCGCGACCGCATCTTCCAGGTCCAGGATCAGCGTGTCAGCGGCCAGCGTCCTGGCTTTCTCAAGCGCTCGCGCGTTGGACCCCGGCATGTACAGAACGCTCCTGCGCGGCCTGACCTTCATCTCTTCTACCCCTGCTTTCAGGCAAACTCTCGCGCATGTCTTAGGATATTGCAGCGCACAATAACAAGACTGCTTTGGTCGAGGCCTCTTCCCCCCTTGAGGTTCCTTCGGCCATACTCCGTCCGCCCGCCAACAGAATCGCATCCGCACAAGCAGACCCAATGGCCATCGTTTCCGTCTCGTCGCGCATTTCACGCGGTTACATCGGCAATACCGCCGCCGCCTTTGCTGCCCGCCGGCTTGGCGTGGACGTGTGGGAAGTGCCGACCGTCATCTGGCCGCATCATCCCGGCCATGGTCGTCCGTTCGGCCCGGTCACGTCGGCGAAGGACATCGACGCCATGCTGTCCGCCTTCGAGCGGGCCGACTGGCGCCAGCAGATCGACCTGATCATGACCGGCTACTTCCGCGACGTTGGCCAGGTCGAGGCGACCGCCGCCTTCATCCGCCGCATCCGTGACGCGCGCCAGCAGTTCCAGGTACTGGTCGATCCCGTATGCGGCGACGCCCGCGGCACCTATGTGCCGGCCGAGGTGATCGAGGCCATCAAGACCCACCTGCTTCCGTTGGCCGATTCCATCACGCCCAACCGCTTCG
>JAHEBA010000040.1:26291-31271 GCA_024642465.1 Alphaproteobacteria bacterium | reverse complement strand
TGTGCTGCCGGGCCGGTGTCTGTCTGCGATGGCAAACTGATCAGCTCGAATAGAATTCGATGACCAGGTTCGGTTCCATCATCACCGGGTACGGCACGTCGGCCAGCACCGGCACGCGCACCAGCTTTGCGGTGAGCTTCTTGTGATCGGCCTCGATGTAATCCGGCACGTCGCGCTCGGCAGACTGGATGGCTTCCAGCACCAGGCCCATCTCGCGGGACTTCTCGCGAACCTCGATCACGTCATCGATCTTGACGCGGTAGCTCGGAATGTTGACGCGCTTGCCGTTCACCAGCACGTGGCCATGGTTGACGAACTGGCGGGCGGCGAACACCGTCGGCACCAGCTTGGCGCGGTACACGACTGCATCGAGACGCGACTCGAGCAGGCCGATCAGGTTCTCCGAGGTGTTGCCCTTCATGCGCGATGCTTCGTTGTACACCGCCAGGAACTGCTTCTCGGAAATGTTGCCGTAATAGCCCTTCAGCTTCTGCTTGGCGCGGAGCTGCGTGCCGAAGTCGGAAAGCTTGCCCTTGCGGCGCTGGCCATGCTGGCCGGGGCCGTATTCGCGGCGGTTCACCGGGGACTTCGGACGGCCCCAGATGTTTTCGCCCATGCGGCGGTCGATCTTGTATTTTGCGCTGTGACGCTTCGACATGTGAGTTTGAACTCCAAAATGTAAAACAAATCAACGGCCTGAACGGAAAATCTCCGCCGGCCGTTAGGTGGATATGGTGCCTGGTCTCCTCCTCACCGGTCTCCCGGTGCGACAGGCTGCTTCTCCCTTCGATGTGTCCTGCGTCTGGTAATGCAAGGACGGGCGATACAGCCACGAACAGGCGCGTACAGACCCGGAAAGGCCTGAACGAGCGCGCTTTTACGCCGGATCGCCGGGGATGTCAAACAGTTGGGCTAGTACAGCGTCCGGCGATACAGCTCGTCCACTGCAGACTGCTCGACAGAGTCCACCTGATGCCCGGAATGATCGCGCACGATCTCTTTGAGCGTCGCCACCAGACGCTTCGCCGGCCAGGTTTCAGGCTTCCACAAACCGCCCCGCAAAGGCGCCTTGCCACAATGGCTGAACACTTCGTGCACCCGCACCCGCAACACCGTCTTCGGCAACTTGCCCTTCAACGCGCACAGCTGTCGCAGTTCCTCGTCGTCGCGGATCTCCGCCGTGCCGTTAACCCGCAACGTCTCGTCTACCCGACGGGATGAAGAAGCTCAGCGCCACGGCAGGATTGCGCAACAGGTTCAGCAGGTCGTCGATCCGGTTGTTGCCGGGGCCGGTCCGGCACGATCAGGTGATGATCGTCCTCCATCTGCACGAAGCCCGCAGGATCTCCCTTCGGCGACACATCCAGCCTGGCGCCATCCGAGGTCGCCAGCACCATGAACGGGCTGTGTGCGATGAAGTCCCGGCAATGCCGGTCCAGATGGCCGATTACCTTGGCCGCGGCGCGCTGGCTCGGCGCTCCGTACAGCGCCCGCAATTCCTCTTCCGTACCGATCACCGCCATGTCCCTGGCCCTTTTAACTTCACACCGGAATATCAAGCACCTTCAACGTCGAGAAACCCATCGCCTTGAAGCCCGCCGGAAGCTGCCCGCCCGCCGGGTTTGAGGTCAAGACCACGGTGTCGGGCGAGATACTGCCTCCCTCTCCCGGTTGGCTGTGTGCGCCCCTGTCCGCCAGGATGAACGCCGTACGCCGTGCAATTGCGGGTGCCGGGTCGATCCATTCCACCGGCCAGGGCGCCACTTGCTTCAACTCGTCCAGGAGCAATGGATAATGCGTGCACCCGAGCACCACCACGTCGGTCTTGTTGCCGCCGCGCATGCGGAACACCGGCTTGATCTCGGCCAGCAGGTCCGCCGGGTCCACCGCCTCACCGGCAAGCTTCCTCTCGGCAATCTCGGCGAGATTCGGCGCTCCATGCAGTAGAACCTTGCAGTGAAATGCATAGGTATGGATCAGCGTGCGGGTGTACTCGCGCTTGACCGTGCCCGGAGTGGCCAGCACGCCAATGACGCCTGTCTGCGTCTGGGCTGCAGCCGGCTTGATCGCCGGCACGGTGCCGACGAACGGCACCCGGAACTCCTCGCGCAATACGTCCAGCGCCAGCGTGCTGGCGGTATTGCAGGCAATCACCACGCAGTCGGGCTGCACTGCCGTGATCAGCTCGCGCATCACCTTCAGGATGCGGCGCACCAGCATGACCTCCGACCAGCGGCCATACGGAAATCCCGCCGTGTCGGCTGCGTAGACGAGATCGGTGACACCGCCGAACTGCTCGCGCACGGCGCGGGCGACGCTCAAGCCCCCGGACCCGGAATCGAACATCAGCACCCGTTGCCGCCTGATGCTCATTCTCCGCTACCCTCTGTCCGCGCACGGTTGCGGCCGCGCAGATGCGCACGGGTGAGCGAGGCTATGATGCCACGGAAGGTCCTAACTTCCTGCAGGCTCAGCTGCGTGCGTTGCAGCATGTTGCGCAGGTTGCGCACCATCACCGGCTTCATGTCCGGCGACTTGAAGAAACCGGCCTCATTCAATTCGCTCTCGAGATGCTCGAACAGGCCCATAAGCTCCTGCTTGGTGGCAAGTCCCTCATCGCCCCTCACCTTGAGCCCCGGCCCCTCCATCGCCGGCATCTCACCAGTACCCATGCCGAGCGTCTTCGTCACCGGCTTGTACCATTCGTAGCCCACCAGCAGCACCGCCTGGGCAATGTTGAGCGAGGCAAACTGCGGATCGACCGGAGCGGTGATGATGACGTCTGCCAGCGCCACCTCGTCATTGTTGAGCCCCCAGCGCTCACGCCCGAACATCACCGCCAGCCGTTCGCCCCTGCCCGCGCGCTCGTGCATGTCGGACGCCGCCTGCACGGGCGTCATGACCAGCTTGGTCATGCCGCGTGGCCGCGCCGTGGTCGCATAGACCCGGTTGAAAGGGGCGATTGCGGCTTCGCAGGTCTGGTGCACCCGGGCCCCTTCGATGATGTGGTTTGCACCCGAGGCAGTCTGGGCTGCGCGGTCATTTGGCCAGCCGTCGCGAGGATCGACGATGTGCATTTCCGACAGCCCGAAATTGCCCATTGCCCGCGCGGCAGTGCCGATGTTCTCACCCAGTTGCGGATTCACCAGAATGACCGCAGGTGCAGTGCCGGAATTGTGTTCGCGCGTGCTCATGATCGCCTCACGGGATACACCAGGCGCACAAAATTACAAGTCCGCGACAGCCGCCAGAAGACGAAAACCCGGCGTCCGGATTTACCGCGAATTCACCTTTAACGTCGCATAATGACGATTGGAGATTCTCCTGGGAAGAGAGCATTTCGAAATGACTGTCACTGATCTGCACCAGCGGATGCTGCATCTGTTGGACAGAGCCAAGACGATGTCGGCTGGCGATCGCGCTGCTGCCCGGCCGTCGGCTTCCGCGATCACGTCCACGAGCCCTTCGCTGCCGCCTTCGCGCCCGGCCATGACTGAACCGGCACCGATGGCGCCGCAAGTTCATTACGGACCGCCGTCCGACGGCGGGTCATCCGCAATGCTTCAGGATCATCCTGCCGGCCAGACGCCTGAAATCCACATTCCCGAGGTGACCCCGCACGAGCCGGAAGCCAGCGTCGTACAAGCTGGCGACGAAGCGGCAAAGGGCGCCGAGGGCCGGGGGGAAGCACGCCAGAAGGTGCTTCGCCGCGGCAAGATCAGCTGGCAGAGCGGCAACTTCGAGATCGAGTGTCAGGTTCGCGACCTCAACACCACCGGCGCGAAGCTGCGCCTGGCAGGAGACGTCACCACGCCATCCTGCTTCAGCATCACCATCTACCCCGAGAAGATCACCAAGATGGCGCAGGTATGCTGGCGGGATGAACTGACCCTCGGCGTGCAATTCATCAACGACTGACCGCACACTTCCGGTAAACCGCCTGCACGGTCTGCAGCCCGCATCTGCGTACGCCTATTGTCCCGTTTGCTCTTGGGCGCGCGCTTTGCTATGACGCGCGCCAACAGTCATTGTGCGCTGCACCAACCCCGAAAGAGCGAGGAAAACCCATGTCCAAGATCAAGGTGGCTAACCCGGTCGTCGAACTCGACGGCGACGAGATGACCCGCATCATCTGGCAGTTCATCAAGGACAAGCTGATCCACCCCTATCTGGACATCGACCTCAAGTATTACGACCTCGGCGTCGAGTACCGCGACAAGACCAACGACCAGGTGACCGTGGATGCAGCCGAGGCCATCAAGAAGTACGGCGTGGGCGTCAAGTGCGCCACCATCACCCCGGACGAGGCCCGCGTCGAGGAATACGGCCTCAAGCAGATGTGGCGCTCGCCCAACGGCACCATCCGCAACATCCTTGGCGGCGTGATCTTCCGCGAGCCGATCATCTGCAAGAACGTACCGCGCCTGGTTCCCGGCTGGACCCAGCCCATCGTGATCGGCCGCCACGCCTTCGGCGACCAGTACCGCGCCACCGATTTCAAGTTCCCGACCGCCGGCAGGCTGTCCATCAAGTTCGAGGGCGAAGACGGCAAAGTGATCGAGCGCGAAGTGTTCCAGGCGCCCGGTTCCGGCGTCACGCTGGCCATGTACAACCTCGACGAGTCGATCCGCGAGTTTGCCCGCGCCTCGATGAACTACGCGCTCAACCGCAAGTACCCGCTCTACATGAGCCACAAGAACACCATCCTGAAGCAGTACGACGGCCGCTTCATCGAGTTGTTCGCCGAAATTTTCGAGACCGAGTTTGCGGACAAGTTCAAGGATGCCGGCATCTCCTACGAACATCGCCTCATCGACGACATGGTCGCCTCCGCGATGAAGTGGTCAGGCGGCTATGTGTGGGCCTGCAAGAACTATGACGGCGACGTCCAGTCCGACACCGTGGCGCAGGGCTTTGGTTCGCTCGGCCTGATGACATCTGTGCTGATGACGCCGGATGGCAAGACCGTCGAGGCTGAAG
>JAHEBA010000040.1:0-26281 GCA_024642465.1 Alphaproteobacteria bacterium | reverse complement strand
CGGCACCGTCACCCGCCACTACCGCCTGCACCAGCAGGGCAAGGAGACCTCGACCAACTCCATCGCCTCGATCTTCGCCTGGACACGTGGCCTCGCCCACCGCGCCAAGCTGGACGACAACCCGGCACTGGCAAAGTTTGCGGCCACGCTGGAAATGGTCTGCGTCGACACCGTCGAAGGCGGCGAAATGACCAAGGACCTTGCAGTGCTGATCGGCCCCGACCAGAAGTGGCTGTCGACGCAAGGCTTCCTCGATGCCGTCGACCGGAACCTGCAGAAGGCCATGGGCTGAGCGCCGGCACGAACGGCACATCCACACTTTCAACGGGGCCGGGCAGCCAATGTCCGGCCCCTGCTCTTTGTGTGCATCACCGTCATCATATTGCCACCTGTGGTGTATGCTCTTCGGTGATGGTGTGCGGCAAGCCTATACACTCCTCCGTTGTCATGCTGACAGCCGTGCTGGCTGCAGGCGCAGCCCTGGCCTGCACGCTGCAACCAGTTGCAGCCAGGCCGGCAAAGGCAAAACTGCCCGCTGCGGTGCGGTGGCGCCGCTGCCGGTCCGCGAGGCGAGTTTCGCCGCTGACGTGTGCCGACTGATCGAGAACCGGTCACGCTGGCGCGGCATCAACCCGCACTTCATCGCCCGGCTGATCCACACTGAAAGCCGGTTCTCGCCCAACGCGGTGTCACCGGCCGGCGCACAGGGCATCGCCCAGTTAATCCCGTCCACGGCACAGCTGCGCAAACTCGCCAACCCGTTCGATCCAGCAACTGCGCTCACCGCTTCGATCGACTACCTGTCCGAACTCGCGGCTTCATTCGGAAACCTTGGCCGGGCCGCTGTCGCCTATAATGCCGGCGAAGGCGCTGCCCGCCGCTTCGCTGCCGGCGGGGCCATTCCCTGGGAAACGGAAAACTACGTCCTCAACATAACCGGCCGGGCTGCCGCCCAATGGCGCGAGCGGTCTGCCCGCTACCCGATACCGCTGATCCACGACGGCAAGCCCTTTGGCGAAGCCTGCCCGGAGCACGTCGCACGGCCAGGGCGCGTGCGCATTGCGGCACCGGCAGCAACCGCGCGCAAGCCGTGGGGCGTACAGGTTGCCGAACATTTCTCGCAAGCTACCGCCATCAACATCTACCAGCGCCTGAAGGGCCGCTTCCCCGCAGGCGTCGCCGGGCAACCGCCCATGCTGGTGCCGGTGCGCAACCGCTCCATGGGTACGCGCATCCGCCATGCCGCACGCATTGGCGCCGACAGCCAGGCAGATGCCATCCGCATATGCCAGGCACTGCAGGCCCGCTCGGTATCCTGCCTGGTCCGCAAGACACCGTGATTCTGGCTCCCGTCATCTGGCTTGTCACCCGCGCGCGGTGGCGCGATAGTTCTGGCCATTCAACATCTCTGGTGCTGGAGGAAATACTGAATGGTGGACAAGACGGAAATCGAGGCATTCCAGCGCGATGGCGTAACCGTGCTGCGCGGCATCCTCACGCCGGAATGGCGGGCGCAACTTGAATCAGCCATTGAAGAAAACATGGCAAACCCTGGTCCCTACGGCAAAAATCACACCGAGCCCGGCCGGCCAGGCGCCTATTTCGGCGACTATGTGAACTGGAAGCGCATCAAGGCGTTCAAGGACGTCTGCGACAGCGGCCCGCTTGGCCGCATTGCTGGTGAGCTGATGGGCGCGGAAAGGACCCAGCTGTTCCACGAGCACGTGCTGGTCAAGGAGCCCGGTACCGCGGATCCCACGCCGTGGCACCAGGACCTGCCCTACTACTGCATGGACGGCACCAAGACCGTGTCGATCTGGGTGCCGATGGACCCGGTGAAGAAGGAGGTGTGCCCGCATTTCATCGCCGGCAGTCACAAGGGCGCCGTCACCTATGTTCCGCGCCGGTTCAAGACGCTGGCGCCGCTCGAAGGGGACACGTCCACCTACGAGCCGTTCCCCGACATCGACGAGGAGCGCGATGCCGGCAAGCTGCTGTCATGGGACCTGCAGCCTGGTGACGCCGTCGCGTTCGACTACCACACCTTGCACAACGCCCCGCCCAACACCGCAGGCACGAGGCGCCGGGCCGTGTCGTTCCGCTTCATGGGCGAAGACTGCCGTTATGTGGCGCGCAGCCATGCCGTCTCGCCGCCATTCAACGAGATGGGGCTGAAGCTGAACATGGGCGACCCGATGCCGGAAGACTGGTTCCCGGTCGTGTGGAAACGCGGATGAGCGGCGAGGTTCATACCGGCGGCTGCCAGTGCGGCGCGGTGCGTTACCGCGTCACCGGCCCGTTGGGCAATTGCGGTGTTTGCCATTGCCGCATGTGCCAGAAGGCATCAGGCAACTTCGGCATGGTGCTTGTCACGGCCGACCTGAAACACTTCGACTGGACGCGCGGGCACCCGGCAGAGTTTGCATCCACGCCGGTCACGCGCCGCGGTTTCTGCAAGGATTGCGGCACGCCGCTCTACATGCATGACCAGGGCGACCATGCCTATGAACTCTGCGTCGGCACGCTGGATGACCCCGATGCAACTGCCCCCACCCATGCAGTCGGCATCGAGAGCAAGCGCAAGTGGTTTGACGCGCTCGCAGGCCTGCCGGGCAAGACCACGAAAGAGGACTGGGAGCCCGAAGCGCTCGCCCGGCTTGTCAACCAGCAGCACCCGGACCACGACACCCCGGACGATCTGTCCTGATCAGCTCTTCAGCACTGCACGGATGGCATCGAGCGCCGCATCGGCCTTGTCCCCGTCCGGACCGCCGCCCTGTGCCATGTCCGGACGGCCGCCGCCGCCCTTGCCGCCAACAGCCTCGACACCGGCCTTGACCAGGTCGACTGCGTTCACCTTGCCTGCCAGGTTATCACTGACGCCAACGCCAACCGTGGCCTTGCCATCGTTGACGGCCACCAGCGCAACCACGCCGGAGCCGACTTGCGCCTTGCCGTCGTCGATGGCGCCGCGCAGGTCCTTGGGGTTGAGCCCGTCGAGCACCCGCGCCATCAGCTTCACGCCGGCAATCTCCTCGATTGCCGCGCCACCGCCGCTGCCGCCGCCCATGGCGAGCTTCTTCTTGGCCTCGGCCAGCTCACGCTCCAGGCGCTTGCGTTCTTCAACCAGCGCCACCACGCGGGTCTCTACATCATCCGGCGCTGCCTTGAGCACGTCCGCCAGCCGATGCACCTGCCGGTCGCGGGCTTCCAGGTAGCCACGCGCGGCGTCACCGGCCAGCGCCTCGATGCGGCGCACGCCAGCCGCAGATGCTGACTCGCTGACCAGCCGGATGAGGCCGATATCGCCGGTGCGCGACACGTGCGTGCCGCCGCACAGTTCCATCGAGTAGACCTGCTTGTTGCCGCCAGCCGTGCCGCCGGGCTGCACGCCCATGGTCACCACGCGCACCTCGTCGCCATACTTCTCGCCGAACAGCGCCATGGCGCCGGCCTCGATGGCCTTGTCGACGGTCATCAGCTTGGTAGAAACGGGGGCGTTCTGCATCACCACGGTGTTGGCGATGCGTTCGACCTGCTCGAGTTCGTCTTCGGACATCGACTTCGGGTGGGCAAAGTCAAACCGCAGCCGCCCAGGCTCCACCAGCGAGCCCTTCTGCACCACGTGGGTGCCCAGCACCTGCCGCAACGCTTCGTGCACCAGGTGGGTGGCGGAATGGTGAATGCGGTTGCCGGACCGGCGGCCGTGATCCACTTCCATTTCCACGGCATCGCCGGGCTTAAAGGTGCCTTCTTCCACGCGCGCGGCATGAACAAACAGGTCGCCAACCCGCTTATGGGTATCCGTGACCGCCAGACGCGCGCCTTCCACGGTGCGCATCACGCCCTTGTCACCGGTCTGGCCGCCGCTTTCGCCATAGAACGGCGTCTGGTTGACGATGACCGAAACCTCGTCGCCCTTGGACGCAGCGTCCAGCATATTGCCGCCCGCGCCCACGATGGCCTTGATCACGCCTTCCGCCGTTTCGGTGTCGTAACCGAGGAAGTCGGTCGCACCGGCCCTTTCGCGCACGTCGTACCAGACCGCCTCGGTACCGGTCTCGCCGGATCCAGCCCAGGCAGCGCGGGCTTCGGCCTTCTGCTTCTCCATCGCGGCGTTGAACGCATCCGTATCGACGCTGACGCCGCGCGACTTCAGCGCATCCTGCGTCAGGTCGAGCGGGAAGCCGTAGGTGTCGTATAGCTTGAACGCCACGTCACCGGAAAAGCTGTCGCCCAGCTTGAGGCCGGCACTCTCGTCGTCCAGCATCTTCAGGCCGCGCTCCAGCGTCTTGCGGAAACGGGATTCCTCGAGCCGCAACGTCTCGGTGATCAGTTCATCGGCACGCACCAGTTCCGAGTAGGCCTGCCCCATCTCGCGCTTGAGCGCCGGGAACAGCTTCCACATCAGCGGTTCCTTGACGCCAAGCAGTTCCGCATGGCGCATGGCGCGGCGCATGATACGGCGCAGCACGTAACCGCGGCCTTCGTTTGACGGCAGCACGCCATCGGCAATCAGGAACGACGTTGCCCGCAGGTGGTCGGCAATAACGCGGTTCGAGGCCTTGTGTTTGCCCTTCGCTTCGACACCCGTCTCCTCCTCGATCGCAGCAATCAGCGCCCGGAACAGATCGGTCTCATAGTTGTCGTGGGTTCCCTGCAGCACGGCGGAAATCCGCTCAAGGCCCATACCGGTGTCGATTGACGGCTTCGGCAGGCCGACGCGCTCATCCGGCGTCACCTGCTCGAACTGCATGAACACGAGATTCCAGATCTCGATGAACCGGTCGCCATCCTCGTCCGGCGAACCGGGAGGGCCGCCGGGAATATGCTCTCCGTGATCGAAGAATATCTCCGAACACGGTCCGCACGGACCCGTATCGCCCATCGCCCAGAAGTTGTCGAATGTCGGGATCCTGATGATCTTGCTGTCAGGCAGGCCAGCGATCTTCTTCCACAGGTCGAACGCCTCGTCGTCCTCGTGATAGACCGTCACCATCAGCCGCTTCTGGTCGAGGCCATAGTCCCTAGTGATCAGGTACCAGGCAAGCTCGATGGCGCGCTCCTTGAAGTAGTCGCCGAACGAGAAATTGCCGAGCATCTCGAAGAAGGTGTGATGGCGCGCGGTGTAGCCCACGTTGTCGAGGTCGTTGTGCTTGCCGCCTGCGCGCACGCACTTCTGCGCCGTGACGGCGCGGCTGTACGGGCGCTTCTCGAGACCCGTGAAGACGTTCTTGAACTGCACCATGCCCGCGTTGGTGAACATCAGCGTCGGGTCGTTGCGCGGCACCAGCGGCGACGACGCGACCACCTCGTGACCGTTCTTGGCGAAGTAGTTCAGGAAGGTTGAGCGGATTTCATTGACGCCTGACATGGGGCTTCGTTCGTCCTGCTGGAAGTATGGAAAAGGGAGTTCGGGCGGCCTTTATACAATTTGCTGCGCCGGTGTCCACAAAGCAGTGATTTGGTGGAGCGTTTGCCGCAATTCAACGCACTTGCGGACATCATGTGGCAAAACCATCGGCAATGGCAGCCTTGCTTACCCTGGTCCCGCCCGCACATGGCAAAACGCCCTCCGCGGGGGCACGGAGGGCGCTTGCAAGGGGCAGCACCGGTCTGGGCGGACTGGGCTGCGTCGGAACCGGCCACCCGCCGGTGGGTCATGGGTGGTGAGAGCGGCGGGGGTAATCCCGGTTCCGTGTCTGGGGTCTTGTGTTACGCAAACTCACGGGAAAGGCACTATCGTCTGCCAGCCACTGTCAGGCCAGGCTCTGCGACAGGTGCGGTCGAGGTGCGTTCGCGATCACTCCTCTCCGCCGGCGGCCACCGGCAGGCCGTCCGGGATGACCCCGTCCTCATCTGCGTTGACGCCATCGGGATCGGTAATGCGGTCGGCAATCAGCCCGGCATTAGACCGGATGGCTGCCTCGATGGCATTTGCCACGTCAGGGTTCTCGCGCAGGAAGTTCTTGGCGTTCTCGCGGCCCTGCCCGATGCGCTCGCCACTGTGCGAGAACCATGAGCCGGATTTCTCGACCACGCCGGCCGTCACGCCAAGATCGAGCAGTTCGCCAACCTTGGACACGCCCTCGCCGTACATGATGTCGAACTCGACCTGCCGGAACGGCGGCGCGACCTTGTTCTTGACCACCTTGACGCGGGTCTGGTTGCCGACCACCTCGTCACGGTCCTTGATGGCACCGATGCGGCGGATATCGAGACGCACCGAGGAGTAGAACTTCAGCGCATTGCCGCCGGTGGTGGTTTCCGGATTGCCGAACATCACCCCGATCTTCATGCGAATCTGGTTGATGAAGATCACCATGCAGTGGGTCTTGGAGATCGAACCGGTCAGCTTGCGCAGCGCCTGGCTCATCAGGCGCGCCTGCAGGCCCGGCAGACTGTCACCCATGTCGCCCTCAAGCTCAGCACGCGGCGTCAGCGCGGCGACCGAGTCGACCACCAGCACCTCGACGGCGCCGGAGCGCACCAGCGTGTCGGCAATCTCGAGCGCCTGTTCGCCGGTATCGGGCTGGGAAATCAGCAGTTCGTCCACGTCCACGCCCAGCTTGCGGGCATAGACCGGATCGAGCGCGTGCTCAGCGTCGACGAAGGCGCAGATGCCGCCACGCCTCTGGCACTCCGCAATGACGTGCAGCGCCAGCGTGGTCTTGCCCGATGACTCCGGTCCGTAGATTTCGACCACGCGGCCCTTCGGCAGTCCACCTATGCCAAGCGCGATATCAAGCCCGATGGAACCCGTGGAAATGGCTTCCACCTCGATCGCCTTGCTGGAGCCCAGCTTCATCACCGAGCCCTTGCCGAACGCCCGTTCGATCTGGCCCAGCGCTGCCTCGAGCGCCTTCTGCTTGTCCATGGAACCGCCTTCCACCACCTTGAAACTCGTCTGCCCCATTGCTCTCACCGCTCCTTATTTCACATTGCCCTGCGGACTGCCAGACCAACGCTGTGTTTCGCTTATGTTCTCTACAATTGTACACTTTTTGTTCCGTTGCAAGAACATTTTCCAGGCAGCCGTTTTCTGCAAGTTTTTCGCAGTTTTGCTGTGGTTTTTCGGCCCTTGCTCAGAAGCCAGTCTCGCGCAGCGCCACCGACACGACGCGTTCCGCCACTTTTCGCGCGATGCTTCGGCGTTTGCCGCTGGCCACGACCATGCCGCGAATCTCGCGCGGCCACTGCCCGGCGTCTGACGGCTGCCGGACCGCCGCGAACGTCACCGGAAACATTGCCGCCGTGGTATGCAGTTCCCCGCGGGGTCCGGCGTTTGCATCGACGTGGCCTCCGTTCACCGACGCCAGCAGCGTCAGTTCGCGCGGCACTGGTTCCGATACCGATGGCGGCCAGGCTCACTTCGAGCGTGCCCTGCGACGGGTCATCAGGAACGAAGGTACCGGCACTGTCTGGCTCAAGCCGGACCACGTCGCGTTCGCTGACCACTCCGTGCGCGACCACCGCACCCGTGGCCGCAACATGGACCAGACGGTCACGCATGCCGGTCCACATGCCCGGCGCAAGCCCCCGCGCCACTGCTGTCACGGTGCCGGCCTGCCCTGCCCGGATCACAAGCCGCGAGCGCCTGCTGGCATGGCCTTCAAGTTCGCGCAGCAGCAGGCCGCGCTCACGCTCCAGCACCGCCTTGTTGGCGCGATCCTTGTCATCGCCGGCAATCCGCGCCAGCCGTTGATCCACAAGTGCCAGCCGCAGCCGCGCCGGCCGCTCGGCCTGGTCCAGTACAGGCGACTCCAGCACCAGCAGCACATCACCCGGCGCAACTGCCTGACGCGGCGCCACGTGCACCTCCACCACCCGCGCCGGTTCCGGGGCGAAGTGCTGCTCCTCGCTGGCAGCACTGAGCACTGCGGGCACAAGCACCCGCGAATCCAGCGGCAGCAGCAATCCGGCCAGCACCACCGCCAGCACCACGGCGCGCCCATGCCTGCGCCCTTCCTGCCTGATGCTTTGCTTCATCGCGACCCAATCCTTAACTTCGGCTGCCACCGGCCTGAGAATGAAAAATACGATCTCCACCGCCGCCAGGAAGATGTCCAGCAGCTTGAACGAGATGTGGTAGACCAGCACGGCGACGCCGGCGAAGCAGACGTTCTTAAGTCTGGGCCACTAAGAAACCCGTTTCTGTGCTTGCTATATTCTATTCTAACGTCAATTATGCCAGAAGTCAGCTTTGACTTGGCTGCCTCAAGAAGGCGCGGTCAGCATCCCCCGGTGAAGGCCGCGCCTTCACTTATTGACCATCCGCATATGTTCGATGCTCGCGCAGTTAGTCATTGTTAACGATGGAGATTTCTGCCAGTTTCGCGGCCGCGGCTGGATCGGTACCGGTCAGGGGAGGCAAGCAGGCATGCGCATTGACGGACTGCAGTACTGCAACTTTAGCGAGAAAATCTTCCGCCAGATTCGAATCGGAAACGTCGATTCGGTGCATGTCACGGTCTGCTATCACGAGAATTTCCGCGAGACCGTCGCCAATCTGGAACGCTGGAACCGCTGGTTCGAACAGTACCCCGACCTCATCATGAAGGGCACGACC
Organism: Alphaproteobacteria bacterium; assembly: GCA_024642465.1. Taxonomy (GTDB): domain Bacteria; phylum Pseudomonadota; class Alphaproteobacteria; order Rhizobiales; family Aestuariivirgaceae; genus Anderseniella. The sequence continues at coordinate 17,712 of JAHEBA010000040.1, read as the reverse complement.
GGCGATTGCGCCCGACGCGCGAAAGAGACCGGCCGCACAGCCATCTTCTTCGGCCTACAGAACTGCTCGCCGATGGAAGACGACATCGGCCTGGTGGAAATCCTGCACACCCTCGGCGTGCGCTTCATGCAGCTCACCTACAACAACCAGTCGCTGCTGGCGACCGGCGCCTACGAGGCCGAGGACACCGGCCTGACGCGCATGGGCAAGCAGGTGGTGCGCGAGATGAACCGGGTCGGCCTGGTGGTGGACATGTCCCACTCCGCCGAGCGCTCCACGCTGGAGGCCATCGAACACTCCACCCGCCCCATCGCCATCACCCACGCCAACCCGAAATTCTGGCATCCTGGCCTGCGCAACAAGTCGGACGAAGTGCTGAAGGCACTCAGCCAGTCCAGCGGCATGCTCGGCTTCTCGCTCTACCCCCACCACCTCAAGGGCGGCTCCAACTGCACGCTGGAGAGCTTCTGCGAGATGATCGCCCGCACCGCGGACATGATCGGCATCGACCACATCGGCATCGGTTCGGATCTGTGCCAGGACCAGCCCGACAGCGTGGTGGAGTGGATGCGCGTCGGCCGCTGGTCGAAGGAGATCGACTACGGCGAGGGCTCGAAAGACATTGCCGGCTTCCCGCCGCAACCGGACTGGTTCAGGGACAATCGCGACTTGGGCAACATCGAGACGGGTCTGAAAGCAACCGGCATGTCCGATCAGGACGTGTCGAAGGTCATGGGCCTGAACTGGCTCAGGTTCTTTGACGAGAACTTCGGGCCGCAATAAAGAGGCGTGGAGGGGCGAGGCCCCGACAGGGAAGCCAAAAAATGGCAACCAGCACCGAGCGTGTCATCGCGGCGGCTGCCGCCGCAGGCCTCGCAATCGAGGTGATCAGCATGCCCGCCTCCACCCGCACGGTGGAAGAAGCGGCAGCAGCGTGCGCCTGCGCGGTGGGTCAGATCGTCAAGTCGCTGGTGTTTCAGGGCCACGGTTCCGGCAGGCTCTACCTGCTGCTGGTTTCCGGCTCCAACATGGTGGATATGGACAAGGCCGCAGCCCATGCCGGCAAGCTGGACCGGGCCGCCCCGCGCCTGGTGCGCGAGCGCACCGGTTTCGCCATCGGCGGCGTTGCCCCCATCGGCCACATGTAACCCTGCCCCGTGCTGATGGACGAAGACCTGCTGCAGTACGAAACGGTTTGGGCCGCCGCTGGCACACCCAATGCGGTGTTCAGCGTTGATCCGGCGAAGCTGCAACAGGCCACACGGGCCCGCGTCGCCGAGCTGCGCCGGGCCTAGGCTAGTACGCCCCCCACAATCCCAGCCCGCCAACCAGGATCAGGCTCACCGCCCACACCATGTCCAGGTTGAACCAGCTCTTCGAGATGAACTGCGGCCCCAGCCATCTGAACACCGCCCACGCGATCAACCCGCCCGAAGCGATCATCGCAACTGCATGCACCACGGACACCGCCAGGGCCATCCCCACATTGCCGCCCATCAGGGACTGCGCCGCTTCGTGGCCGGCATTCATCTCGCCCGCCTCGCACAGTCCCAGATAGATCGGGACCAGCATCAGCCCCGCCCCGTGCGCCATCGCCACGGCAAACGACCACAACACCAGTTGCGTCGGGCGGATGCGGGCAAGAAAACGCGGATGACGGCGGTTGATCAGCAGGTAGATGCCCATTCCCACTACCAGCAGCCCTGCCCCGATCCGGATCTCCCTTTGCCATTCCACCAGCGAGACCATGATGGCGAACGGCAGCAGGATGCCAGCCATCGCAATCAGATGACCAAGCGCCAGCGGCCCCAGCGCGGCGATGACGTCGCGCTGGCCACGCCCCATCAGCCCGGCCGAGACGGCCAGCGGCCAGCCCATGCCGGGGTTGATGCCGTGATAGATGCCGGAGCCGACGACGGCGAGCCACAAGCCCGCCGCCGTCCAGTCGTCAAACCCCAAGGCTTACACGTTCGGATAGCAGAACGAGTCGGTCGAGCAGTCACCGCCCTCCAGCCGGATCTGGTGCGAGCGGTAGCCTTTCGGAAAGTCCACCCAGAAATCCTTGTCGAGGGTGATGCCGCCATTGCGGCCGACATCGGCCTTGACCATCGCAGCGCCCCGGTCGCCGGGGTAGAACTGGTCGTCCCAGGTCGAGTACAGCGAGTTGGTCCAGTACACCCGCTTGCCGTCGCGGCTGATCTCAACCATCTGCGGACCGTAGCCGAAGCTCTTGCCGTTGGGGTGTTTTGTCTGCTTGACGATGCCGCCGATCTCGACCTTGCCCGCAAGCTTCGGGTTCATCGGGTCGGACACATCGTACTGGTGCATCTCGCCGGTGCCCCAGCACGCCACGTAGAGATACTTGTCGTCCAGCGACAGGTCGATGTCCGTCACCAGCGGCGGCACCGCCTCGAAGCCCTTCAGCAGTGGCGGTAGGTCGTCGGCCTTGGCCGGTTGCGGGTCGATGGTGATGACCTTCTTGGCGTCGAAGGTACCGTCGGGCTTCTGCCACCAGGTGAAGATCGCGCCTTGCAGGTTGGTGGTGTCCACCACCACGCCGCAGAAGCCGTAGTCCTTCGCCGGATCATGTGCGGGCCGGATCTCCAGCGCCATCTGGTGATTGGCCCCAAGGTCGATGGTCTGGACGTTCTTGCGTTCACGCAGGTTCCAGAAGTGGATGCTGTGGCCGTACTTGTTGGACAGGAGGTCTTCCGGCACGATGCCGTTCTCGAACTGCGGCGGCAGCGCCCACTCCGACGACACCATGTAGTCCCGCGGCAGGTTCCACCAGAAATCATAGTGCTTTTCCTGCTTGCCCCGGTCCATTTCGTAGCGGCCGAGGATTTCGAACGTCTCGCAATCCATGATGAAGATGCCGGGAGGGCCGTCGGTGCCGTCCGCGCCGCCGCCGCCAAGCGTCGAGACGTAGATGCCTTCCGGCCCGCAGTGGATGGTGTGCGGCCGCGAATAGCCCGTCTTGGCGAACACTTCTTCCGGCTCGATGATCTTGTGAATCTTCGCCTTGAGCGGTTCCTTCACATCGACCACGTAGATCCGTGACGAGCGTATGCCCGGAATGATCAGGTAGCGGCGTTCTAGGAACGCGTGGCCGGTCAGCGGCGACAGCGCCGACGAGCAGGCGTTCCAGCCGAAATGGTGAAATTCATCGCCCTTGTGCGGCATGATCACCTGGTGGACGATCTGGCCATACTTGCTGGACTTGGGGTCGACATCGACCACCGCCAGGCCGTCTGGCTGCGAACCGTCCGGTGACAGCATCAATGTAAACGCAAGCGTCTCCACAGGCGCCTGCATGGCAAGCTTGGCAGTGGCGTGGAAAGTCGGGTCGGGCCTCACTGTCATCGGGTATTTCCTCCAGTTGCTGGCGCACACTTGCTGGGCGCCTTCCGCAGTTCGGCAACTGGACAGGGAATGGACCGTCCGCTGCCGTTTCCCCCCGCGCGGAGCACAGCCCGCCCCGCCAGCAGATCAAACCATGAAATGCAGGCCTTCGCCATCCCTCATCTACGGGCGGCAATTCCGGCCAGGCGGATTGATGCTGCGCCGGCTGGGTTCATGGTGTCCTAGGTTTGGGCCGCGCAGCAGCAAGGCAGTTAATTTATCGTTGCCAGGCCACCTGCGATTTGAGCCTCGCCCTCAAGCCAACATTCACACACCGCGCGTATTATTGCCGTAAGGTCTCTTTTTTGGGGAGAGACAGATGCGCCTTAAGTCCCAGTTCACGGCACTGATGTGCCTCGTAGCGGCATTGCCCATCGCACTTTTCTGGGCCTGGCCCCAGTCCAGGGCTCTTGATGCGGGCTTGGTCGAAGTTGGTGACCGGAACCTGTTGATTGCACAACAGGCTGCCGAGTCCATCAGGCGGTATCAGTCGGACGTCATTGCCGTATTCGAGGCGCTGCAGCCTGAACTTGAGTCACCGCAAGTCATGAAGATTGCATCGCCGCTGCTTGACCACATGGACTTTCTGGCCGTCTGCCAGGTCAACATGGCCGATGGCACTGCCCGCCAGCTGATCAGTATACGCAACATCACCTGCCCAGCAGAGCTTGCGGACGGCATGGCCAAGGCCGTCGCCGAAACCGCTAGCGACGGCCGGACAACCCTGTCGCGCCTGTTGCGCCAGCCAGATGGCACCGAAGTCATGCTCGCCATTCACACCGCGGGCAACACGGCCAATGTCGGCTTGGTGTCCTCCGATTACATCGTCAAGCTGGGCAAGACCGTATCGTTCAACGGCAACGGCTCCGCCATCGTTGTTGACCAGTCCGGCCGTTCTGTCATTCCAGGCAGCCAGCCATGAGAAGCCCGCACGGGTGATGCCACCGGCATCAACAAGGTTCGCGACAAGAAGAGTAATGCGACCGGGATCTAGCAGTTCGCGTCGCCCGAAACCGGTGAGCCCCTGATGGCGGCGTATGCCTGGATCAAGCCGTCCGGCTGGGGCGTCATGGTTTCCCAACCCCGGCAGGTGATTGAACAGAAGGCCGCCAGTATCGAGAACTCGAGCCTGTCCGTGCTGATCATCGGCCTCGGGTTCGCGGCACTGATTGGCTTCGCTGGTGCGCAGGCGCTCGCCCGCCCGCCCGAACAGCTCGTCGTTGCGCTGAAGGCCGTCGGTGAAGGCATGTTCGACGCCGTCAGGAACTGCCACCTGTCCGGGCTTGCGCCTGCAGAACTGGTGGACCTTCGCAACAGCGCCGAGCAGATGGCCCGCAAGCTCTCCGAGAGCCTGGATGAAGCAACCCGCCTCGCCTATTTCTGCTCCGTGACCGGCATGCCGAACCGCCAGTACTTCCGCTCATTCGCCGGCAAGCGCGTCGAACGCGCACTCGAGGAAGGCGACGAGGCCGCGATGCTCTTCATTGACCTGGATGGCTTCAAGGCGATCAACGACCGCTATGGTCACCGCATGGGCGATGATCTGCTCAAGGCGTTCGGTGATCGCCTGATGGCACACTGCGACCGCTGGGTAGACGGACAAGGTATTTCGCCCGAAGCCAGGGCCATCATTCCTACCCGTCTGGGTGGTGACGAATTCGTTGTTCTGTTGAGCGGCACACTCGCCGAACGAGAAAACGTCGAGGACTTCATCGACGGCATCTACGAGACCGTCGTCGGTAGTGTACGCGGCTTCAACAGCATCGAGTTGCCGCTCGGCTCAAGCATTGGCTGCGCCCGCATGCCTGCCGATGCCGGCAGCTTCGAAGCCTTGCTGCGCCTGTCCGACATGGCAATGTACCCGGCCAAGCAAGGCGGCAAAAGCCGCTTTTGCTTCCACGGCGAGGAGCCTCGAAACCCCGCCCGCGCCGAAACGGCAATGACGGTTGCGTTCCAGGCGAGGCAAGGCGAAATTCCGCTTCATGCCTGAGCCGGAGCAGGCGGACCACTTCAGGCGGCAGCCTCGCGGATGATTGCCAGGATGTCTGCCGCCACCTCTACGTGGCCGCTGGCTTCAGTCATCGCGCGTGCTTCATAGCGGCGCTGGCTTGGCAGGCGCACGCCGTCCTGCTTCACCATCTCGGTGAACAGCGCCTCGGCATGGGCCGCCCAGCCTGATGCATCGCCGAACCGCGCCGGATCCATGGCAATGATCAACTGCCCGCCGCGGTTGGCCAGGCCATCGGCATCGACCTTCTTCGCGGTCTCGAAGCTGAACGGCTCTCCGATCAGGGCGCCTGCCATCAACTCGACCATCATCGACACCAGCGCGCCCTTGGCGCCACCGAAGGCGAGGATTGCGCCGCCCTGCACATCGGCGGGGTTGGTCGACGGGTTGCCGTTCTTGTCGATGATGGTGCCCGGCGGCAGCGTCTTGCCTTCGCGTGCCGCGATCAGGATTTCACCGTGCGCCTTCGACGCCGTCGCCATGTCGAAGATCACCGCCTCGCCGTTCTGCCTCGGCCAGCCGAAGGCAAATGGGTTGGTGCCGAACAGGGGCTTCTTGCCACCGGGCGGCGGCACGATCGGGAAGGCCGAGGTCATGGTCATGGCGACGAGGCCTTCGTCCGTCATCATCTCCATCTCCGGCCACATCGCAGCGAAGTGGTGCATATTGGTGAGCGCCAGGCACGCCACCCCTTGCGCCTTAGCAAGGGCGGCAAGCTCCGGCCCCATCAGCTTCAGCGAAAGCGGCGCAAAGCCGTTGTCGCCGTCGCCGCGGATCACGCCCGGCGCAATCTTGCTCCATGTGGGCGCGGCATCCGCCTTCGCCTTGCCGTTGCGGATCGACTTCAGGTAACCCGGCATGCGGAACACGCCGTGGCTGTGGCAATGGTCACGCTCCGCCGCGCAGACGGTACCGGCAATGGCGTCCGCATTGGCGTCGTCGCAGCCGGCGTTCTTCAGCGCCTTGATGCACTCGGTCTTGAGTTCGGTCAGACGGATGGTTTCGGTCTTCATGCCAGCGCTTCCTTCAGCACCGCCTCCACACCGGCGGCGGCGTTGAACAGCTCCGTGTCCTGCCCATGCGGACGCATGATCATCAGCCCAGCCGGAGCCTCGCCGCGCGACGTCATTGGTATGGAAATCGCACAAGTGTCGAGGAAGTTCCCCAGGAAGGTATTGCGCAGGCACAGGAAGTTCAGCGGTCCATAGCGCTCATTGTCATCCACCTCTGAGATCAGCGGCGGCAGGATCGGCACCGTCGGCAATATTAACCCGTCGAGCCCCGAAGCCAGCCGGTTGAACCTGGCCATCATCTCGCGCCGCCGCCGGTAGATGCCGACAAGTTCCGGCCCCGTCACCGTCAGGCCCGACTCGATCCGCCGGCGCACCCGCTGGTCATATTCATCGCCGTGGCGCTCGATCATCGCCGCGTGAACGTCCATTGCCTCGCATGCTGAAATGCCGCCCTTGGAGTTGATGTTCGGCAGGTCCAGCAAGTCTGCAAACGCAACTTCGCTGAACGTCACCCCCGCCTTGCCCAGCGCCTTGATGGCAGCATCGAACGCCGTCGCCACTTCAGGCGACATCGAGTCCAGTGCCACGTGCTGCAGGATGCCGAAGCGCAGCGTGTGCGGCTCGCGCGCACTCACCTCGCCATACCCCCGGTCACCGGCCATCATCGCATCGATGGTCGAACAGCACTGCACCGAATTGGCCAGCGGCCCTACCGTGTCGAGCGTTGCCGACAACGGAAACACACCATCCTTCGACACCCGGCCCGTGGACGACTTGTAGCCCACGATGCCATTGAACGCTGCCGGAATGCGGCAGGACCCGCCGGTATCCGTACCCAGGCCCATATACGCCATACCGTCCGCCACCGACACGCCGGCCCCGGAAGAAGAACCACCCGGAATGCGCCCGTTCTTGCGGTCCCAGACCGACTTCGGCGTGCCGTAGTGCGGGTTCAAGCCCACGCCCGAATAGGCGAACTCGGTCATATTGGTCCGGCCCATGAACACGAACCCCGCCGCCCGCAGCCGTGCTACGCAGGTCGCATCCTGCGCTGCAGGCTCGGCATCTCGCAGGATCGTCGAGCCCGCCGCCGTCACCTGGCCGGCCACGTCGAACAGGTCCTTCAGCGAAATGGGTATACCCGCATATCGCGACGGCGCCCTGCCCTTGTGGCGAAGGCTATCGATATGGTCGGCCTGTGCGATGGCGCCTTCCGCATCTGCCATCAGGAACACCCGCGAGCCTCCGCCGTCCTCATTCTCAATGCGCGCCAGGCAGCCCTCAGTCAGGTCGCGCGACGTGGTAGTGCCGGCCTCGAGCTGGTCCGCCAGCTGCCCCAGTGTTTCAACGATCATTCGGATTTGCCCCTGTTGAATTTCAGACGGTTGGCACCCAACATTGGCATGATGAACACAGCCCGCGCAATCCGGCCAGCCATGCAAACCTTCCACTACTTCGCCTACGGCTCTAACCTGCTCACCACGCGGCTCGCCGCGCGTTGTGCGTCGGCCCGGGTCGTCTCGACAGCGCTGACGGACGGTTGGTCGGTCAGCTTCACCAAGCCCGGCGCCGATGGCTCCGGCAAGGCCGGCCTTGTCGAACGGGCGGGCGCGGCGCACCCCGGCGTTGTATATGAGATTGCCGCCCACGAAATGCCGGTGCTGGACCGCTTCGAGGGCGTCGGCCACGGCTATACTCGCACGGACGCCTTCCCGGTTACGCTGCCTGGTGGTGAGCGGCTCGATGTCAGCACCTACATGCCGATGCGGCACGGCGCGGCACTCAAGCCGTTCGACTGGTATCTCGCCCTGTGCATCGCCGGCGCCCGCGAGCATGGGCTTGACGAGGCCCTGCTCAGGCAGTTCGCCAGCCACCCCAATCTGCCCGATACCAACCATGCCCGCGAAGGCCGCCGCCTGGCGCTTGAAGCTCTCGCCGCCGCCGGTCATCACGACTGGCAAAAACTGCTGGTGTGACATTGCCGTAATATTGACAACGATCAAGGCGCTCCCTGCGGGACTGCCCTACTCATGCTGGGCATGTTGGAGGGCTATCCTCACAAGGAGTTTCGATCATGAGCATGACCACCGTTTCAAGAATTGCGGCCGCCACCGTGTTGGCCATGTCGGTCGCGTCGGCCATTCCTGCCCATGCGGACGACGACGACAGTTGGGGCGGCATGGGCATGATGGGCGCCATGGGCATGATGGGCCGCGGCATGGGTATGGGCATGGGCCCAGGTGGATGCGGCATGGGCTTCGGCGCTGATGCCATGCTGGACCGGATGGACGGCCGGCTCGCCTTCCTGAAGGCTGAACTCAAGATCACCGACGCGCAGAAGGAGGCCTGGGACGGCCTCGCCACCACCCTGCGCAACAACGCCGAAGTGCACAACGCGATGATGAAGGACATGATGGGCCAGATGCATGATGGCGAGTTCTTCAAGAAGCCGCTGCCCGACCGGCTGACCATTCAGCAGACCCACATGGAAACCCGGCTGCAGCAGATCAAGGACGTGAAGGAAAGCGTCGACAAGCTCTATGCCGTTCTCGACGACAGCCAGAAGAAGTCGGCCGATGAAATCGTGCTGCCGATGATGGGCATGGGATGCGGAAGAGGCATGGGCCAGATGATGCAGGACGGCTGACTACACGCCGAAGCCGTCCAGCATTCTGTACCACGCAGACGCGGCGGCCACGTACATCCGGCGCGCCCCATGGAACGGAATTGGCGCAATGCCGCTGGACGGCAGCGGCAGGTCATCCCGGATTCCGCTGGCAAGATAACGTCCGGCAGCACCGCCCATCGCGGTCGCCATCGCCACGCCGCGCCCGTTGAAGCCGAGCAGCATGGCAAGGCCTGGCTCGGGCTCGTGCACATGCGGCAGGTAGTCCGGCGTGATCGCCACCCGGCCTGACCAGTAGAACTCCGGCTCGCCGATATCGCCCACCTGCGGAAACAGGTCGCGCACCGACTTTATGACGTGGGCAAACTCCGCCACGCCCATCGGATCCTGCCACTTGCCCCGCGCGCCAACCACCAGCCGCCCCTCTGGGTCGAGGCGCGAATAGGTCAGAAGCCGCCTGGTGTCGGAGATAACATGTCCCTCCGGCAGTATGGTGCGGCGCAGGTTGTGTGACAGCGGCTTCGTCGCAACGATGAAACTGGCCACCGGGATGATGGTCTGCCTCAGCGACGGCCACAGGTCGCCCGTGTACCCGTTGGTCGCAACCAGCACCTTTCCCGCGCTCACTTCGGCCCGGCCCGTCTTCACTCGCCAGCCCGCACCGTTGCGCTCCAGCGCCGTCACCGGCGACCGCGGAGACACCACCGCCCCTGCTGCCCGGGCCGCACGCGCCAGCCCGCGGGCGTAGCTCAGCGGGTTGAGCCTGCTGCCGCGCGGCTCCACCATGGCGGCCACGTAGGCTGGCGAACCGATCAGCGCGCGCGCCTCATCGCCGTGCACCATGCGCACCGGCGCGCCTCGCGACTGCCATTGCCGGCAGCGCGCCTCCACCGCCGGCAACGTCGCCTTGTTGTGAACGCCCTGCAGCCAGCCGGTTCGCTCCGCCTGACACTTTATCGAGTGCTGCTCGATGAGTTCGAAAACCTTGTCGGGCGCCCGCCCGGCGAAGTCCACCAGCCGCTCTCCGGCCTCCACCCCGAACTTAGCCACCAGTTCGTCCGGATCCCACTTGAAGCCGGGAATGACCTGGCCGCCATTGCGGCCCGATGCCCCCCAGCCCGGCTCGGCTGCTTCAAGCACCGCCACGCTGGCCCCGGCCTGTGCCGCTTCCAGCGCCGCCGAAAGGCCGGCGAACCCGCCGCCGATGATGGCAATGTCGAATGTGTGGCTACCCTCAAGCGGTTCTGCCGAAAAGGTCTCTTGCGCGGTCGCCGCCCACAGTGAAGGCGGCAGCCGCGACGTGTCTGCCATCTGTGAAATGCTGCTCATTGAAACAAGGTCCGGTAAGATTGCCCGGCACCTAGCCTATGGCTTCCTTTACGGCTTCGGCAAGTTGCTTCAGCGTGAACGGCTTGGGCAGGAAGGCAAAGTCAGTCTGGCCCTCGAGGTTCTTCTCGAAGGCATCCTCGGCATAGCCGGACACGAACACCACCTTGGTCTTGATGCCACGCTTGCGCAGTTCGCGCAGCATGGTCGGCCCGTCCATTTCCGGCATCACCACGTCAGAGACCACAAGGTCGGGTTCGCCGCCGAACTCTTCCAGCACCTCCAGCGCCACCTCGCCGCTGTCGGCCTCCAGCACCGTGTACCCGCGCGACTCCAGCGCCCGTTTGGCGAACGACCGCACCGCGTCCTCGTCCTCCACCAGCAGGATTGTACCCGAGCCGGTCAGGTCGGTTGCCTTCACTTCCGTGCCTGTCGCCGCCGCCGTGCGTGCCGCTTCTTCTTCCACCGTCTCGATGTACTGCGGCAGGTAAACGCGGAAGGTGGTTCCCTTGGCCACCTCGGATTCACAGAAGATGAAGCCGCCCGTCTGCTTGATGATGCCGTAGACCGTCGACAGGCCAAGCCCGGTTCCCTTGCCTACTTCCTTGGTCGAAAAGAACGGATCGTAGATCTTTTCAAGCACTTCCGGCGTCATCCCGGTGCCGGTGTCGGTCACCTCCAGCAGCACGTAGTCACCAGGCGGCACCGCCGCGGTCTTGCCGGCATGCCTGGCAACATCTGCCGCGGTCACATTCGATGTCGTCAGCGTAAGCGTGCCGCCGTCCGGCATTGCGTCGCGCGCGTTCACGCACAGATTGATGACCACCTGCTCGAACTGGTTCACGTCCACCTTGACCAGTGCCAGCTCCCGCCCGTGCACGATCTTCAGTTCGACGACCTCGCCCAGCAGCCGGCCCAGCAGGTTGCCGAGGTCCGACAGCACGTCGGTCAGCGACAGCACTTCCGGCCGCAGCGTCTGGCGGCGCGAGAACGCCAGCAGCTGGCGCACCAGGTTGGCCGCCCGGTTGGCGTTCTGCTTGATGTTCATGATGTCGGCAAAAGACGGGTCGGTCGGCCGGTGCCGCGCCAGCAGCAGGTCCGAGAACCCGATGATGGCAGTCAGCACGTTGTTGAAATCGTGCGCCACCCCGCCTGCCAGCTGGCCGACTGCCTGCATCTTCTGGCTCTGGGCAAGCTGCACTTCCAGCGACGTATGCCGCGTGGTGTCCACGGCAAACACCATCACCGCGCCTTCACCGCCGGTTTCGTCGGCAACGAAATAGAGCTCGCCCGACGTCTCGTCCTTGCCGGTGAAATGAACGTCCGCCGCCTCGCCCAGCGTCTTGCCCGCCGATGCGTCGGCGATCAGCCGCGACACCTTCTCCCGCTCGTCCTCGCGCACCAGCGGAGCCAGCTTGCCACGACGTTTCGCGCTTGGCGCGATGTCGATGAACGACGGGTTGAGCTGCTCGATGACGCCATCCTTGTCGAGCTGCGCGATACCGATCGGAAGCGAGTTGAACAGCCGGGCGATCTGCACCTGGGCATCGCCGGCTTCCTTGTCCACCGCGAAGTGCGCCCGCCGGTCCAGCACCAGCGTGCGCGACGGCTGCTGCTTGCCATTGCCGTCATACTCGCAGCGGTGCACCACCCGCGCCGGAATGACCTCGCCATTGGCCGTGGACAGATCGAGGTCGAATATCTCGGTCACCGGCCGGTCCGCTTCAGGGGCGATGCCCGCAAGCAGCTTTGCCCCCTTCTCGGTCACGATATCGGCAAGCTTGAGCCGCCCGTCCGTCGTCTCTGAAAGGTCGAGGCCGAGCCACTCCGCCAGCGTGGCGTTCACATAGGCGATGGCGCCGTCCTCGGTGGACGAGAAGAAGCCGGCCGGCGCATGGTCGAGATAGTTGATGATGTACTGCAGGTTCTCGAACGCCTCTTCCTGCGAGGCCCGTGCATCGGTCTCGTCGCTCAGCCGCCATACGCTGTAGCTCTGCGTCGCGCTTGCCCACACCGGCTTGACCTGCAGCCGCAACCAGACCGCCTTGTCCTCGCGCGCGCCCGCAGCCGCCGACCCCGCCGACAACCTGAACTGCTCCGACGCATCGCGACCCTCCCGCGCGGCCTTGGCCAGCCGGTAGATGCGCTCAGACACGTCCGGGTATCCGGAGTACAGCGTCTCCAGGTTGACCAGCCGGCTCTGCCCGGCGGCAGACACCAGCCGCTGATAGGGCTCGTTGGAATAGATGATTGCCCCGCGCGAATCCGACACCACGCACGGCTCCCCGATCGCGTCGAGCAACTTGTCGAAGAATGCCTTCTGCCGGGGTATGCGCCCGAAATGCACAAAGCCCGCCAGCGCGCCGAACAGCGCGATCAGCCCGGCAAGCGACAGCATTGACAGGCCGATGGTGATCGCCTGCGGCACCAGTCCGCCCACCGCCTGCACGGCGAAGTACACCGTGACCGCCAGCGCCACGGCCAGGATGAGGCTCAGGACCGGGCGGCCCTCCGACTGGGCAGGCCGGTCCATGTCGTCTGCAGGCAGCGAACGAACCACCTCCGGCGCAGCCTGCCGCGAAGACGTGCCGGTGGCCACGTCATTCAGGTCACCTTCGTCCGGTTTGCCGTCATCCGCTGGCGGCTTTTCCGGTTTGTTCTTGCCCATAACTGATGCCAGCACAACTGGCCCCCATGCCCCGAATCATCGACGAGTATAGGGGATTTGTGTCATGGAACAGCCCCAAACAACGAGTATCCAGAACCCCGCCAGACGTCTGCCGCAGACGGAGAGTTGACCACGGGCTGAAAACCGGATGAACCTTCAACCAATCGGCATAAAGACGCAGGAGACACCATGGACCTCATCGAGCCTTACCTGAACTGGATCTACCTCGGCTGCATCGTCCTGGCGCTGCTGCTGTTTGCGTGGATCATGATCCGCAGCTTCGGCGGCAAGGTGCGCGCCCGCCGCGGTGCCAGGCTTGGCATCTCGGAATACTACGAGGTCGACAAGTCCCGGTTTCTCGTTCTGGTGCGGCGGGACGATGTCGAGCATCTGGTGCTTGTCGGGGGCAACCAGGACCTCGTCATCGAGACCGATATCCGGCCCGACCGCGCCCAGCGCTCACAGTCCGAGCCGCCACGCCGCATCCTGACCGCTGAAGACATGGACGACATGCCCGGCCTTGCGGAGCCTCGCCCTGCCGAGCGTGCAGCACCGCCTGCCGCGCAATCTGGCAATGTGCGCCCGATGGCGCCCCGGCCGGCCCCGCGCCCGCCGGTGTTCGGCGAACAGCCGGCCGCCGGCGAGCCAACCCTACGGGCGGTTAAACCGGAAGACGACTGAAGACCGGTACAGCAGGCATCAAATGCAAAGGCCGGACCGCGAACCGTCCGGCCTTGTTTGTCTCAACGGTTTCGCGCTGACTTAATCGTCGCGGTAGATCTTCTCGCGCCGCTCGTGCCGCTCCTGCGCCTCTACGGACAAGGTGGCAATCGGCCGAGCGTCCAGCCTGCGCAGGGAAATCGGCTCGCCGGTCTCCTCGCAATAGCCGTAGGTGCCGTCCTCGATGCGCTTGAGCGCAGCGTCAATCTTGGAGATCAGTTTGCGCTGGCGGTCGCGCGTGCGCAGTTCCAGCGACCGGTCCGTCTCGGTAGAGGCGCGGTCCGCCGCGTCGGGCAGAACCAGGTTCTCCGTCTGCAGGTGCTGCAGGGTCTCGCGGCTTTCACGAAGGATGTCTTCCTTCCATGCCAGCAGCTTCGTCCTGAAATACTCCTGCTGCCGTTCGGACATGAACGGTTCTTTCTCCAGCTTGTCGAGTGAAATAGGTTTGCTCTCTCCCATAATCCTCTTACCTCGCATGAAGTCAGACTCGCTGCTTGGATGCAGCGTTGTTCGGCGCCTCTATATAGTCCGTCCGTGACTGCTGCAACTGTGGAATTCACCAGTCAATGCGTTCCCCACGAGATTTCCTGTTTGAAACGCCCCCGCCGTACCACAAGGCAGGAGCACGATTCATGCCACGGAACGATGACGGCAACTCCTGCCATTGGGTCACTGCCGCGCAAGCACTGGCCGAATGCCATTGCCTCATCTGGCCGCTTGGGGCAAAACAGCCCCGAGATTCGGGCAGGTTCCGCCATCAAAGCGTGAGAAGAGAATGAAATTCGAAGGCACCAGCGACTACATTGCCACCGAGGACCTGCGGGTTGCCGTCAACGCGGCCATCGTCTTGGAGCGCCCCCTGCTGATCAAGGGCGAACCCGGCACCGGCAAGACCGTGCTTGCCCATGAAGTCGCCAGGGCGCTCAGCACAAACCTGCTGGAGTGGCACATCAAGTCCACCACCAAGGCCCAGCAGGGCCTGTACGAGTACGACGCGGTCTCGCGCCTGCGCGACAGTCAGCTGGGCGACGAGCGCGTGCACGACATCAGAAACTACATCAGGCGCGGCAAGCTGTGGGAGGCCTTCACCGCGGACAAGCGCCCCGTGCTGCTGATCGACGAGATCGACAAGGCCGACATCGAGTTCCCCAATGACCTGTTGCAGGAACTCGACCGGATGGAGTTTCACGTCTACGAGACCGGCGAGGCCATCAAGGCCGAGGCGCGCCCGGTCGTCATCATCACCTCCAACAACGAGAAGGAACTGCCCGACGCGTTTCTGCGCCGCTGCTTCTTCCACTTCATCAAGTTTCCCGACGCCGACACCATGCGCGACATCATCGAGGTGCACTTCCCCGGCCTCAAAGGGCGGCTGGTCAACGAGGCACTCAACATTTTCTATCAGGTGCGCGATGTGCCCGGGCTGAAGAAGAAGCCCTCCACGTCGGAGTTGCTCGACTGGATCAAGCTGCTGCTCAACGAGGACGTGACGCCGGAAACCCTGCGCCAGAAGGACCCGACCAAGGTGATCCCGCCGCTGCATGGCGCGTTGCTGAAAAACGAGCAGGACGTGGCCCTGTTCGAACGCCTCGCCTTCATGGCGCGGCGCGAAAGCCAGTGACCTCCGCACCGCCTCCGACTGCAACCATTCGTTACGGATAATGAACGGTGAACGCTTAGAAGTATGTTACCCACGTTGCGCCATGATCGCCTCAATCCAATGTTTGTGTTGCGAGGCAGTAACAATGCGTTCCCGTTCCCTGGTTCTTCTGCTGCCCCTGGCGGTAACAACGGCACCGATACCGGTGGCAATGGCATTTCCGGCGATACCAACGGCACCGGCGAACAGAACGGTGTAAACCTCGCATCTGGCGACACCACCATCGCCTACGCCAGCGGAGCCCGTTCAATCGATGGCAGCGGCAATACGCAGCTCGTGATCTCGTCCACCGGCGCCTCGGCGCAAGTGTCCGTCGACCCTGGCTCCGCCATGGGCATCACCGGCACCACCACCATGGCCAGGTATCTGACGCAGACCGGTGTGGCCACCGCCCCGGAAGGCTTCGACAATCCGGCTGACCCCGCCGCCTACTATCCGTTAGACAAGACAAATTACACTGAGTATCGCCGCATCACCTCGACCAGTGATGCCGAGTTGCAGGTCTGGCAGTTCACCGACAGCAATGGCGAAAACAATTATGCCGCCCACTTCCGTGAGGCCTCGAAGGGGCAGGCAGCCTGGTTCTTTGGCGGCTCGGCCGGCACTGATAGCGCTCAGACCGAACAGCTCGCGGCCAATGGCACCACCGTGAACTACGCCGGCAACTATGCCGGGTGGCCACCACCACAGGCTGGGGCGACGCCAACCAGTACCAGTCTGGCGATGGCCAGTGGCGCATGAATGGTACCGCGCAGATGACCGACAATTTCGGTACCGGCCAGTTTGCAGGCACGTTGACGCCACGCTACTGGGAACCCTATCAGAACGGCCAGTTGATCCAGATATATGTTGGCACGCCGGGTGACGGCAACGAAGTTGTCACCACCGTGGACGGCATTCGCGATGCCCGCCCGGCGCTGACGCTCGACATCAAGACCTACCATACTTCCACCCTGGAACTGGCCGGCACGATCACTGGCAACCGCCTCACTGGCACCACCAACATCGTCAGCTCAGGCGCCACCGTCACCAACAATGCAGACGGCAGCCGCACCATCGAAAACAACCTGTTCGCGAACGGCGACCGCGCCCTCCAGGGCGGCTTTTATGGCACCGACGCCGAGCAGGTCACGGGCGTGTTCGCCACCTACGGCGTGCTGCCTGAGCCGACCGGCGCCGACACCGGCATCAACGATGACCGCCGCGCCACCATCGACATTCAGGGCGTGTTCCACGGCCAGTAGGGGAAAGCATGCTGACGGCGCTGCCGCCTGAAAAATCCTGCGTGAAGCGCGCCGCCCGGCGCGCTTTTCGTGTTTCCTGCGCCGCACTCGCCCTGTGCGCCAGCCTGGGCGCGGCCAACACTGCCACGCTGGCGGCAGGTCCCGCGCAGCCTCCCGCGCCCGGTTCTCTCGCCGTGCCGGCAGAAACCGCTGAAAGCTTTGCCCAGCTCCCCGCCGGCCAGCGCCTGAAGATCCTTGTGGCATTGATCCGCGACCGCCAGCCGGATGCCGCCGAAACGCTGCTGCGCGCCGCCCCATTCGACGGTGAGTTCGGCCACAATCGCAACCTGTTCATCCAGGGTATGGTCGAGCGCGCCCGCGGCAACCTTGAACAGGCAGCCCACATCTACCGCTCGGTGCTGGCATCCGACCCCAATCTGACCATGTTGCGGCTGGAAACTGCCTCCACGCTGCAAGCCCTCGACAATAACGAAGGCGCCAGGCACCACCTCGAACTGCTCAAGGTCGCCGCACCCACGCCGGAGCTTGCCCGCAATTTTGGCGACTTTATCGCCGCAATCGATGCACAGAAGCCATGGTCGTTCAAAGCCTGGGTGTCGCTGGCGCCCAGCACCCACTTCAACAACGGCACTGCCCTCGAATATCACACCCTGTTCGGGCTCACCGGCACCATAAGCGAGCTGTCAAAGCAGAAATCCGGCATCGGCATCAAGGGGGGCACCAACAAAGCCTACGTGTTGGACCTGACCGATGACCTGCAGGCTATCGTCGCCACCGGCACCTATGTCGAGCAATACGAGGACAACCAGTTCGACAAGACCGCGCTGAACCAGAACATCGAGCTCAGGCGCAACCATGCGCGCGGCTCCATCGGCGTCGACCTGTCCGCATCGCAAGCCTTCTACAAGACCACCGGCAGCAATGGCCGGCCCTACGCCAACGAGACCGCTTGGTCCTTCGGCCCCAGATCACCATCCGCCACCTGCTGCTGCCGAGCCTCAACCTTGAAACCCGCCTGTCGCACCGCTGGAACACCTTTGAGGTC
>JAHEBA010000039.1 GCA_024642465.1 Alphaproteobacteria bacterium | reverse complement strand
ACTACGTCACCATCTTCACCGACCCCACCTGGTACATGGGCTACGTGAACTCGATCATCTACGTCAGCCTCAACACGGTGCTGTCGGTGGCCGTGGCGCTGCCGGCGGCCTATGCCTTCTCCCGTTACCGGTTCCTCGGCGACAAGCACCTGTTCTTCTGGCTTCTGACCAACCGCATGGCGCCCGCCGCCGTGTTCGCGCTGCCATTCTTCCAGCTCTACTCGGCCATCGGCATCTTCGACACCCACATCGCCGTGGCACTGGCCCACACGCTGTTCAACGTGCCGCTGGCAGTGTGGATTCTCGAGGGCTTCATGTCCGGCGTGCCCAAGCAGCTCGACGAGACGGCCTACGTGGACGGCTACTCGTTCCCGGCCTTCTTCGTGAGGATCTTCATCCCCACCATCTCGGCCGGCATCGGCGTGGCCGCCTTCTTCTGCTTTATGTTCTCGTGGGTGGAGCTGTTGCTGGCCAAGACGCTGACCGCCGTTGCCGCCAAGCCGATCGCCGCAACCATGACCAAGACAGCATCATCATCGGGCTATGAACTGGGGCTGCTGGCGGCGGCCGGCACGCTGACCATCATCCCCGGCGCCATCGTCATCTGGTTCGTGCGCAACTACATCGCCAAGGGCTTTGCCCTCGGCCGGGTATAGGGAGGACGACGGCCATGGAAGACCTCGTCATGTTCTCGGCCAAGTGGTGGATCCAGCCGCTCGGCACCTGGATGGCCTGGACCCGCGCCACCGCCGCCTTCTTCATCTTCATCGTGGCCTGCATCACCGCGATGGGCGTTTGGGAATACTACCGGCCCGGCGGCAGCCCCCGCCGTGGCGTGTTCGCCATCGACACCACCCGCGGCGACCGGCTGTTCATCTCGTTGCTCGGCTCGGCGTTCATCTTCATCGCCTGGCTTTACGTGATGGGCGCGCCGCTGTGGTGGCCGCTGCTCGTCGCACTGGCCTGGGCGGTGTTCGTGTTCCGCAAGGTCTGACCGGCAGGCCGCACTACTTCAGGAACGGATTGCTTGCCCGCTCGTGGCCGATGGTGCTGGCCGGTCCATGCCCGCAGATGAAGGTGAAGTCGTCCGGCAGCGGCAGCAGCTTGGTCCGGATCGCATCGATCAGCGCGTCGTGGTCGCCATACTCGAAGTCGGTGCGCCCGATTGAGCCCTGGAACAGCACGTCGCCCACATGGCCGAACTTCAGTTCCTCGTTGAGAAACACCACGTGCCCCGGCGAGTGACCCGGGCAATGGTGCACGGCGAACTCGACCTCGCCCACCTTCACCGTATCGCCCTCGTCCAGCCAGGTGTCCGGCGTGCAGTTGCGGGCAGCAAAGCCGTACTGCCGGCCCTGCTCCTGCAGCCCGCCCAGCAGGAAGGCGTCATCCTGGTGCGGGCCTGTCACCGGCACCTTCAGGTGCTCGACCAGTTCCGCCACGCCGCCGGCATGGTCGATGTGGCCGTGCGTCAGCCAGATGCCGGTGGGCGTCATGCCGGTCTGCTTGATCGCGTTGCGGATGTTGCTCACGTCCCCGCCCGGGTCGATGACCACGCCCTCGTTGGTCTTCGTGCACCACAGCAGCGTGCAGTTCTGCTGGAACGGGGTGACCGGAATGATCCCGGCGCGGATGGGAAGGTCTGGTTGCTGTGTCATGGGGTGGATTTAGTGGGGATCATCAGAATTGGCAACATGGAAGCTTTGCCCCGGACTTGTTCCGGGGCCCAGACTGGGGCCCGGCACGGAGGCCGGGACACAATGGCAACTACCGCCGCACGCTTGCCCTGATCAGCGGATGCTTCGACAGCTTGGCGGTCTCTGCCCGGTCGAAAGCGGCGTGGCGCTTGTCACAGGTTGCATTCGACCGGTCATAGATCGCCTCCAGCTTCTTGACCAGTTCGCCGCACGTCCTCGCGGTGGCCGCGTTGACCTTGCGCTCGGTGTCGCGCGCGCACTGCAGCCAGATCTTGCGATGCTGCGCCTCGTGCCATTTCACCCGCTGGGCAAACCCGCGCCAGTCCTTGCGCAGCGCCGCGTTGAGCCGCGACTCCGTCGCATGGCGCGGCAACTGGGTCACGAAGTCGAGTTCTACCGTATGCCGCTTCACCCGACACGAACCGGAAGTGGACGCGAACTCCCAATCGATCTTGCGCATCATCTTGGTGCGGCCCACGCGGCCATGTCCGCCGAGCAGGCGCGAATTGCCCATCATCGAGTTGACGATTGCCGCCGCATCCGCCCCGTCCACCCGGTAGTGCTCCGTCTGCACCTTGACCGTGGGCTTGGCCTGGACAGCCGTCACACCGGCGCCAAGCACCAGCGCCGAAGCGAAATATGCCAGAACGCGCTTCATCGGTCCGGAGTCTAGCCTTAAGCTACTGCCTCGCTCAATTGAAGATTGCCGGTTTGGTTTCCACGTCACCAAATTGCCACCAGGGCAGCTATCATTGACCTCGCTGACTTGCTTTTACAGAGGTTTGATCAAATGCGGCATACTGGCACCGTCAAGTTCTTCAATGCCACCAAAGGCTACGGTTTCATAAAGCCTGAAGACGGCTCGAAGGATATCTTCGTTCACATTACCGCGGTACAGGCCGCCGGAATTCCCGAGATTACCGAGGGCACGAAGCTTAGCTATGAACTCCAGGACGATAAGCGCGGCCGCGGCAAGCAGGCCACGGAGTTGCAGCTGCTCTAGCTTGCATCTCGCCAGACCACCTGGTTTTGGGCTATGATGTTTGCCATGTGGCGATGGCTGACATGCATCTCCGTTCTTGCTTGCGCGGCGGGCGCAGGCAGCGGACAGGTGCTTGCCGATCCCAACTGCCGTTGCCGGCTCTATGGCGAGTACTTCGATATCGGCAGCATCATGTGCATACGCGGCAAGCTGCGGCGCTGCGAGATGAACCAGAACAACACCTCCTGGGAGAAGGTCGGCGAAATCTGCCCGCAAGCCCTGCAGGACGGCTTGCCGGATCAGCGCCGCCATGCTTATTCTGCGCGCCTCGCAACCACTGCCCAAACATCTGAATGACCAAACGCGCCCTGATTTTTTGCCACATGAAGGAAGACACCGGCGGGCTCTACCCGGCCCTGCTGCGCGCGCTCGGCTTTGAGGTGAACGTGCACGACTGGCAGGAAGGCGCGGCCCCCGCTGCCGCCACGCTCGCAGCAACCGACATGATCGTGGCGCTGGGCGGCGCCCAGCAGGTCTGGGAAGAAGACCGCCATCCCTGGCTGAAGGACGAAAAGGCCATCATCAAGGACTGGGTGGGCGTGCAGGCCAAGCCCTATGTCGGCCTGTGCCTCGGGCACCAGTTGCTCGCCGATGCCATGGGCGGCAAGGTCGGCATGGCCGGGCACAAGGAAGTCGGCGTTTCCTCGGTAACCTTCTCGGGCGACACCGCGGCCTGCCGCGTGTTCAACGGGTTCAGCGGCACAACACCCGTCACCCAGTGGCACGAGGCAGAGGTGACCCGCGCGCCCGAAGCGGCAACCGTACTTGCCTCGTCCGGCAAATGCGCCGTGCAGATGCTGGCCGTCGACGGCCATGCCTTCTCCACCCAGTTCCACCACGAGTGGGATCTGCCAACCGTGCACGGCTGGGTTCCGCAATGGAGGACGGCAATGGACACCGCGACCGGACAGCCCGGCAGCTACGACGCATTCGCCAGCGAGATGGCGCGCGAAGAGCCTCACCTGTCCCGGCTCAGCCACGGCCTGTTTGAAAGCTTCATGAGGGCCAACCGGCTCGTCAGCTAGAACGGTCCGCCGCTCAGCAGCCGCCCCACAACCTGCAGCGCGCCGCGTTCAGCAGCATGTCGGCCATCACCGCCTGGCCTTCCGCCGTCGGGTGGAAGTAGCCCGAAATGCCGGCCTGATAGTGATAGTCCACCGGTTGACGGGGATTGCGCGACAACTGCTCCACCCGCGTAACGTAATATTGCATCAGGATGGAGTCGTTGAAGGTGCGGAACCAGCGCTGGCGGCTGGCGTAAGCCAGCATGTCGGACGGCGCCACCGGCTGCCACTCGGCATTGACCAGCTGCAGGTGGTTGAGCGCATCCGCCTTTGACGGCCCGGTCGCGCACACGCCGCGGCCCTGGAATGCTCCCGCCCACGACAGCGCGTCGGTCCACGTCCAGCCGGTGCGCGACACTGCTTCCTTCATTGCGTTGTTGAAGTTCTTGCCGTCGAACAGCGCCTGCTGCAACCGCTGCAGCCGGTCGTTGATGGTGGAAACGTAATGTTCCGAATCCGCCCCGGCGTTCACTCCATCGGCAGAGCACAGCATTCCGGTCTCCGACGTCATCGGATCCGGATAGGGACCAGTCACCACCTGCCCCCGGTCAGTCAGGGCGAGCTTGTTCTCGATCGCTACGGCAAGCGAGGCATAGCGGTTTGACAGCCGGCACTGGCGCCCCGCGGCATCGTTGGAGCAGTTGGCCAGATTCTCTTGCCCCCGCGCCCGCGCCAGCATGGTCTCCGGTTTTTCCGCCCCGGACATGAAGCGCACCTTGCCGATTGCCGTACCGGCCATGGCCCACTTCACCACATTGCCGAAGCCGATGTCGTTGCCACCCACGCTGAGCAGCACCATGTCCGGCTTTGCCCACCACTGGCTGCACCCCTTGAGCGGACGCGTGGCGGTTGCGGCGCCCTCGTCGGCGCACAGGTCGCGCAAGGCATGGTCGAGTTGCGACCAGTTCGCCTGCGACACCACCGCATCGGCGCCCTTGCGCACGCCCGCATCCCGCAAGGCCAGCCTGGTGACCGGTTCCACGTGTGCGGTCTCGGTGTCGGTGCCCTCGATGATGTCGGGAATGGTCGCGCCCGAACAGGCATAGCCGAGATAGGTCACAACGCCTTGCCGGTTCTCCGCCGCCAGCTGCATGGCGATGCGCTGCTGGTGCGAGTAGACCGAGCGGTGACAGGCCGGATCGAGCCAGTGCGGCAGGCTGGTGGGCCGCGGCCGCAGCGTATCGCCCAGTGTCTGCGACTTGGAGTAATTGGCGGGATAGTCCGGGTTGCCCTCGCCGGACCCATAGCTGTCGCCAAGCCCCACGACCACCCGCGACTTCACCTCCTGATAGACCGCCGTCACCTGCGTCATCACCCCGCCGGGGCTGGTCGGATCGAGCACCTGGGCCAGCAGCGAAAACTGCGAATTGACCGGCGCCGTCAATGCAGCTTCCCCGGCACAGTCCGCATCCGTCACCCGCCGCCAGTCCTGGTCTTTGCCGGTGTGGATGAACCAGGCGCACTGCTTGCCGGCAAACAGCGCCGCCCCCAGGCCGCCAAGCCGCGCCGTTATGCGCACCTCGCGCGGGAACAGCCGAGGACCTGCCCCGCCCTCGCCATCCAGGCACGACTGGCGCACGCGCCGGTATCCGGGGCTCCAGCAGGTGAAGGTGCCGTCGCTCTCCAGCCACGCCTTGCCGGCCCAGCCGTCATGACCGGCCTTCAGCGCCGCACCGGCAAGCTGGCGCTCGGCAAACAGCACCGGGCCCACCCACTCGCCGTTGATCTTCTTGCGGCCAAACTCGTCCATCGGCGCATCGAGTGCGGCAAACGCGTCTGCCGCCGCCACGTGCGGGGCGAACGTGCCGGCGTCGGAAAAGAACCGGAACCGGTCTTCCACCTGCCAGTCGATGCCGGACACCGGCGCATCCTGCGCCCGCGCGGGCACAAGCGCGGCAAGGGCCAGAAAGGCCGTGACAGCAATGCGAGTCATCGATTTGTTCATGACCCGCCAATGACGGGAAAATTATGGCGGGCTGATGGAGGCGAACCTGTTAGCCCTTGCCTTCGAGCCCCGCGAGCGCGTCGGCGCCGGCACCCGGTATGTGCATCTCGAACACTTCGCGCACGACCGTGTAGTCGTAATAGCCCATGCGCGCGATCGGCTCGATCCTGCCGATGTCCAGCTTGCCATCCACGCCCACGGCCGCGTCGTCGACGTGAATGCGCTCGACCTTTGCGAACACCACGTCCACCGTGCCCACCGGCGAGTCGCCCTCCAGCGTGTGTGTCGAGAGATAGCGGCACTCGAAGTGCGCCGGGCTTTCCGCCACCCGTGGCACGGCACAATGCACCGACGCCGCCTTGCTCACCCCCGCCCGCACGAACTCGTCCTCTTCAGGCGGCAGCGCTATGGCCGAGATGTTCACCGCCTCGCGAAGCGCCCACGTCGCCATGTTCCACACGAACCAGCCGGTCGTTTGCGCGTTCACCACCGTGTCCTTAATCCGCCCGTCCGGATAACGGTTGGCGGCGAACATCACCATCGGCGGGTCGAACGTCAAGTTCTGCCACTGGCTGTAGGGCGCAAGGTTGGCCACCCTGTCCACGCTGGCTGACGACAGCCAGCCGATCGGCCGCGGCACGGTACAGCTCTTGAATGGCGAAAACGGCAGCGGACAGGCCTCGCGGCCCGGATCATATTCCATGGGATTTCTTCCTTGTCGCACAACTTGCCTGGAAACCGGTACCCACTTTCCGGGGTGCGCTCTAGACCTTCAAAATCAGCTTGCCGAAGTTCTCGCCCGTATAGAGCATTTTCAGCACGTCCGGGAACGCCTCGAGCCCGCCCTCGCGCACGTCCTCCTTGAACTTCAGCTTGCCTTCCTTGTGCCAGGTGCCGAGCTTCTCGTAGGCCTCCGGATACTTCTTGATGAAGTCGAACACGATGAAGCCCTGCACCCGCAGCCGGTTCACCAGCACCGAGCGGAAATTGTACGGCCCCGGCACCGGCGACGTGGCGTTGTAGGCCGAGATCAGCCCGCAGATGGCAATTCGCCCGCGAAAGTTCATCTGGGCGAGAACCGTGTCCAGAATGTCGCCGCCGACATTCTCGAAGTCCACGTCGATGCCGTCCGGACACGCCGCCTTCAGGTCATCGGCCAGCCAGCCGCCCTTGTAGTCCACCGCCGCGTCATAGCCGAACTCGGACGTCAGCGCGGCACACTTGTCCGGCCCGCCGGCAATGCCCACCGTTCGGCAGCCATAGATCTTGCCGATCTGGCCGACCACCTGCCCCACCGCGCCGGACGCGGCGGACACGACCAGCGTCTCGCCCTCCTTCGGCTCGCCCACATAGGTGAGGCCGAGATAGGCGGTGAGCCCCGGCATGCCGAGCCCGCCGACCCAGGTCTGCAACGGCGCGAGCGAGGTGTCGGCCTTGACCACGTTCTGCCCGTCCGACACCGCGTGGCTCTGCGCCCCGATCAGCCCCGACACCGTGTCGCCTTCCTTGAACTTGGGGTTGCGCGAGGCCTCCACCGTGCCGGCGGCGAAGGCGCGCATGGTCTCGCCGATGCCCACCGGCGGCACGTAGGACTTGGCGTCGTTCATCCAGCCGCGCATGGCCGGGTCGAGCGAGATGTACTGCGTGGCCACGCGGATCTCGCCGTCCTTGAGCTCGGCCAACGGCTCCTGCGTGATGGTGAAATCCTCGCGCTGCACATGGCCCTGCGGCCGCCGCGCCAGCTTCACGACTGTGTTCATGGTCATGGGTGTTCGCCTCTCTCCAAAGCATTTCCAGGAAAAGTAGGGCCCGGTTTTCTGCCCGGAAATGCGCAACTAACAATGCAATGATGCGAACAGTGGACCGGGAGGCGCGGCGGGGGCAAGGGGGATGGCGGAAAGTGTGGAGCACTCCTTCTGCCTTCCTCGGGCAAGGGCGGCACGTCCGCGACCCGAGGACCCATGCGGTGGACCCTCGGGCCTGTCCTCGCGAAGGCGGGGATCAAGCCCGAGGGAAGCAAGCAAGAAGGCTCTCGACTACCCGCTACCCACCCCGCCGCAGCCGTTGCACCCGCCTGGCCCACATACCCGAGAGGAACACGCCGAAGCACACGGCCAGAGACACCGGCAGCCCTTGCGGCCCGAACACCTGCATTGCCGCGCCGCCGATCAGCGAGCCTATCAGCGCGCCCGCCCCCCAGCAGGTGGCGAACGAGGCCGCGCCCGCGATCAGCTCGTGACCGGTGAACCGGTCGCCCATGATGGCCAGCGCCACGGTATAGACGCCGTAGCCCGCCGCACCCGCGATCACCAGCAGCGGCCACTGCCAGAAGCTGCCCGCCGCCAGCGGCAGCAGCGCAAGGCCCGCCATCGTCACCGCCGCGAGGCTCGCCAGCACCACGCGCCGGTCGAACCGGTCGGCCAGCCAGCCGATGGGCAGTTGCAGCACCACATTGCCGACCACCAGCGCGGTCAGCATGTTGGCCGCTGTGGTCACGTCGAAGCCCAGCCGCACGCCGTACACCGGCAACAGGCTCAGCGTCGCCGCGTCGAACACCGCGAAGAAGAACACCGCCGCCAGTAGCACCGGCGCCTTGGGAATGAAGGAGATGATGTCGGCCCACCCAGCCGTGTCCGCCGGCTCGGGCCGGTCCTCGCGCACCATCGACATCGGCACCAGCGCCGCAACAAGCACGCCCGCGCCCAGCACATATGGCAGCCAGCCCTCGATGCCGATCAGCGAAATCATCGCCGGGCCCGCCCCGAAGCTGGCCGACAGCGCCGCGCCGTAGACGGCCACCACCTTGCCGCGGTTGCCCGGGTCGGCGAACTTGACCACCCAGCTTTCCGACAGCACGAAGAGCGTCGACACGACCATGCCTTGCACCAACCGCAGCACGAACCAAGCCTCGATCGACGGGAACACCTTGTAGCACAACAGCACGCACGCGGTCAGGAACGCCGCCGTCATCGCCACGTTGCGCGTACCCCAGCGCCGGGCGAGGACGGGGATAAACACCGAGAACGCCACGATGCCGATCGGCGCCATCGCCGCGTTGAGGCCGATCATGCTGGCCGGCACGCCGCGCGATTCCAGCACCAGCGATAACAGCGGATAGGTCAGCCCCAGCGCGAAGCCGAACACGATCACCGCCGCGCAGGCGGCAAACAGGTTGCGCCGCCGGTGGGCGTCGGTCATCTCGATTGCGATTGCCATCAACGCGACTGGACACCGGGCCGTGCGGCGGGTCAAGCCGGATCAGGGCATGGACGCCATGCGGGCCGGTCAGACCGGCGCAGGCGGCGTGGCGCGGCATCTGGTGCCTCAGTCGCGGTCCCAGGCCTCGCTCGCCGTCAGGGTGAAGCCTTCGAGTCCGGCGCGCGCATAGTCGC
This sequence comes from Alphaproteobacteria bacterium, assembly GCA_024642465.1. Lineage (GTDB taxonomy): Bacteria > Pseudomonadota > Alphaproteobacteria > Rhizobiales > Aestuariivirgaceae > Anderseniella. The sequence goes on along the minus strand of JAHEBA010000039.1, from coordinate 22,206 downwards.
CGGCAACCGGCAGCGGCGGTTCCAGCATGACCCCTGCCAGCACAAGCACCCCGGTGAGGAAGGCGAGGCTGGTGCCGATCCACGCCGCCAGCCGGAAACGCCCGCCCGCAACCTTCGTGCGAGGGGCGGCGCGGACCTGCTCGCAGTCTCTCGGCAGCGCCGCGCGCGGCAGGCACAGCTGTGGCGGCAGCCGCCCGTCGCACACCGGGGCGGGCCGCCTGAAATAGCGCGTTTCATAGCGGGCCAGCAGGTCGCGCCGGTATCGCTTCGGCAGCAGCCACCGGCCCCTGATCTCGCGCGACAACTCGCGCAGCGCATGCCGCCTGCGCCGGTGCGCCAGCTTGCGCGCCAGTATGTGCAGGTCGCAATGGCAGCTGAAGTGGCGCCAGTAGAACCGGCGTTCCATGCGCGCGGCAATGCAGGCGAAGCTTGCCGGGTTCTCGGTGCCCAGAATGGTCAGCTTGAACTGCTGGCCGAGCCGCGGTGAGATCAGGCAGAAACGCGCATGATCGCGGCCGGTGCTTGGAAACTCGCGCACCAGATGTTCCCAGCGGTCGTCCAGCCGCAACAGCATGACAGGTCGCGCATGGTGCGCAGCCGCTGCCCTCCGGCGTTGCTCGGCACGCTCTCGCAGGCCGATGTAATGCCGCCGCTGCTGCTCGTCGCGCAGCAGTTCGTAGGCTTCCTGAAGTTCGTGAAACTTGTCCCGCACCGCACCGCCGCTGCCGGCTTGCCGGTCAGGGTGGTACTTCTTGGCAAGCGCCCGGTAGGCGGCCTTGACGACGTCTGGATCGGCGTGAGGACTGAGGCCGAGAACGGCGAAGTAGTCCTTGCTGGCATCGGGACTCATGTTACGCAACTCACCAAGCTACCTTGTCCCGACGCCCGCGCCATCTGCGCGAACATCAAGTCATGGTCTCAACAAGATCCGTCCCGAAAGGCCAGGAAAGACTGCAAACTCTTTCCCGTAATAATTATCTCAATCCAATAACGTGGCCAGACTGTGACCAGACTGCGCCATGGTTAACGCCGCCACCTGGCGCGGACCAATTGCCCGCCGGCGAGGCCGAAAAACACCGCGAACACAGCATAGGGCGCAGCCAGCAGCCACGGCAGCGTGCCGTGTCCGAGGCCGGAAAAGGCCCAGCCCGTGACCGGCGGACCGGCAATGCCGCCAATGCCCCACATGGCGGCAACCGCCGCCGACCCGGCCACCAGCATCGGCCCCTTGAACCGCTTGCCAAGCGCCACCAGCGCCAGCGCGTATATCGAGTAGGCGGCGGTGCCGAGAATGATCGCCAGCGGCCACACCAGCCAGCTTTCAAGCACATGAGGCATCACCAGGCTCAGCACCACTGTGGTCAGCGCGCACAGCCAGATCACGCCGTTGCGCGACCAGCGGTCGGCCAGCCATCCCACCGGCAATTGAAGCAAGGCCGCCCCGGTGATGGCGGCGCTGAGAATCCACGCGCTGCGGGTCAGGTCCAACCCCTCGCGCAGCGCATAGATCGGGAAGAACGACAGCATGACGGAATCGAACAGGGTCATGGTCAGGATACCCGCCAGCAGCAGCGGCGCGGCCAGCGCGAACTGCACCATGCTGGCACCTGCCTGCTCGCCGTGAAACTCCTTGCCGTCCAGCCGGATCAGCATCAGCGGCACCGAGGACACAAGGATCATCACCGCTGCCGCCACGAACGGCAGGAAGCCCTGCGTTCCGGCAATCGGCAGCAGGGCAGCGCCGGCGCCAAAGCCAAGCGCCATGACAGTGGTGTAAACCGCGGTGATCTTGCCCCGGTGCTCGTCCGGGCTGAAATGCATCAGCCAGGCCTCGGACACCGAGAACAGGATGGCGATGCCCGCGCCGAGCACGAACCGCAGCCCGCACCAGACCCAGTAGTTCTCGCTGAGGCCGAAGCAAAGCAGCGTGACGACCAGCAGCAGCAGCCCGGCCCAAGCGACGGGACCGGAATGCATCCGTGCCAGCACCCGCGGCAGCAGCAGCCCCGCCGCCATGATGCCCAGCGGACCCATGGCCGAGTTTATGCCTATCAGCCAGGCATCGACGCCGCGAGCCTCCATGATGACGTTGAGCAGCGGATAGGTCAACCCCAGCGCCGCGTCGCACACGAATACCATCGCCACCGCCGCAAACAGGTTGCGCCAGACGTGGGGACTGATTGCGGCTTCAGCGGCGACGGGTTGTGGGCTCAGGGCCATTTGACGGTGGGCGGCATGGACGACAGGATCGACTCGACGTTGCCTCCGGTCTTCAGGCCGAAAAGTGTGCCACGGTCATATAACAGATTGAACTCGACATAGCGCCCGCGCCGCACCATCTGCTCCTCGCGGTCGGCATCGGTCCAGGGCGTGTGCATGTTGGCCCGCATGATCTGGCAGTAGGCCTTCTCGAATGCCCGGCCGACGTCCTGTGTGAAGGCAAGGTCCGCCTCCCAGTCGCCGGAGTTCAGGTAGTCGTAGAAGATGCCGCCGATGCCGCGCGGCTCGTCACGGTGCTTGAGCCAGAAATACTCGTCGCACCACTCCTTGTAGCGCCTGTAGTCGGCAACCTCGTGCGCCTCGCACGCCTTGCGGAAGGCGGCATGGAAGGCGACCGAATCCGGGTCTTCCTGCGTGCGCCTGCGCATCATCACCGGCGTCAGGTCGCCGCCACCGCCGAACCACGATTTGGATGTAACCACGAAGCGGGTGTTCATGTGCGCGGTGGGCGCGTTCGGGTTCCACGGATGTGCAATCAGCGAAATGCCGGAAGCCCAGAAGCGCGGATCGGTCTCCGCGCCGGGTATCTGCTTGCGGAACTCCTCCGAGAACTCGCCATGCACGGTCGAGCAGTGCACGCCGACCTTCTCGAACACACGGCCCTTCATGATCGACATCACGCCGCCGCCGCCATCATTGTCGCGGCTCCACGGCGTGCGCCCGAACCGGCCCGGCGCCTCGCCCGCCAGCGGCGTATCCGCCAGTTCGTCCTCGATCTTCTCGAAGCTGGCGCAGATCTGGTCGCGCAAGGCCTCGAACCACGCCCGCGCCTTCTGCTTGTTCGGTTCAAGCTCGCGGTGAATGTCGCTGTTCGTCATCGTGTCCATGCCCAATGTGTAAACCAGTGTTTACAACCGGGGAAGCCAAAATTGGCGGTGCGGGAACGTGATTACTTGGCGTGGGCGGGAATGTCCATCATGCCGGCCGGACTTGCCGGATCGACGCGGAAATCGACCTTGCGCACGAACCGCTCGCCCTTGCCGAGATTGAGCTTCTTCCACGGCAGCGCCAGCGCAGCCTTGGGATAGACGTGCAGACCGGACGGTGACGCGTTCATGCCGGTCATGCCGAACTTCCGGCGCAGCACGCCATTGGCATAGTTCACAGCATAGGAATTGCGGATTTCGTCGGTCCAGTGCTCGGTGGTCACCGAGATGTTGAGACAATCAAGATTCTCGATCCGGTGCGGACCATTGAGCTGCCATGTAGAACCTGGCCCATAGTGCATCCCTCCATTCCTGAGTGAAGATTGCACCATCAAAACCTGGGATCAAACATCTAGGTCGACCACCCTGGCGTGCTCGTCGAACGCGCGGCGATAGGGAATTTCCTCTTCCGTCAGCCCCATGATGATGCCTTCGAGGCTTTCCTTGCTCAGGAACGGCTGACGCGGCTAATAGATGTAGACCGGCTTCACGCCCTCGAACTCGTCGAAGATCTGGCCGAGAACCTTGCCATACCGGCTATCCACCTCGCCCACGTGGCGCAGGTTGAGCCACATGCGACCCTTCTTGATGGCATCGATGGTGTCATGGCCGGAAGCCTCGCCCACTTCGCCCTCGCGCCACACCGGATTGGCCGGATCGAACCCCATCGTGTTGATGTTGTATTGCTCCGCCGGATAGGTCTCGATCAGCTTCGCCAGCGCCTCGTGGGTAAACAGTCCCGTATCGCGTAGCCGGTGATTGAACAGGATGATGTTCTTGCCGAAACGGTCCGACATGGTCGCATTCCAGCCGTTCAGAATCGTGTTCATGTGTCGCCTCACTGCAGATTTCACGTCCAAACACGGTCTGCGCCCGCTCATGCCGGTGTTCCGGCGCGGCACAGCCGATACGCTCGCGACGCAACTTTGATGCCACGCTCGCATGGCGCGACGCGGCTAGCGCCAGACGGTCTGCCGCAGTGCCTCGCCGGTAATCATGGCGGTGGCAACGGCCACGTTCAGAGAACGCGTGCCGGGCTGCATCGGAATGCAGACATGATCTGGCACGGCCTGCTTCACGCGCTCCGGCACGCCCGACGATTCCCTGCCCATGAGGATGATGTCGTCCGCCGCGAACCGGAAACCGGTGTAGCGCACCGCGCCCGACGTGGTGGCCAGCACCAGCCGGCGGCCGGCCGCAACGCTCAGGAATGCCGACCAGTCAGGCTGGCGCACGACGTCGGCCTTGTCCACATAGTCCATGCCCGCCCGCCGGAAATCGCGCGAATCCCAGACGAATCCCGCCGGTTCGATAATGTGGACCCGCAACCCCAGGCACGCAGCCAGTCGCACGGTCGTGGCCGCGTTCTGGGCAATGTCGGGCTGGTAGAGCGCAATCTCAATCAATTGGGGTCTCCCTGACCTGCAGAAACGCCGCCGCCGGCTGCCGCAACGCCAACGGCAGACATGCAAAAAAGCGTGGGGACTGCGACACTTGTTATCTGGACTTTCCGCCATGCCAGTGCCACAAACCCGCCAAACCTGCGCGACGTCGGGCGTGGCTGCCGTTTGGCCGTGCCCTGCAGGTCAAAGGGATAACAGTCAAGCCGAGCGAGGGGTAGACCCGTGTCAACTGCAGACGCACACGACGCAAACCGCCGTGATTTCCTGTACATCGCCACCGGAGCCGTTGGCGCCGTGGGCGCGGCCAGCGTGGCCATTCCGCTGATCGACCAGATGAACCCGTCCGCCGACGTGCTGGCGCTGGCTTCGATCGAGGTCAATCTCGAGCCAATCGAGGAAGGCCAGTCGATCACCGTCACCTGGCGCGGGAACCCGGTCATCATCCGCCACCGCACGGCGAAGGAGATCGAGGAAGCAAAGGCAACCCCGGTCTCGGATCTGCCGGACGGTCTGGCGCGCAACGCCAACCTGGCCGAGAACGCCCCCGCCACCGACGAGAACCGCGTGGTGGACGGCAAGGAACAGTACCTGGTGCAGATGGGCGTATGTACCCACCTGGGCTGCGTGCCGATCGGCAACGAAGGCGACTATGACGGCTGGTTCTGCCCGTGCCATGGCTCGCACTACGACTCGGCCGGCCGCATCCGCAAGGGCCCCGCGCCCGAGAACCTGCACGTGCCGCAGTACACCTACGTCAGCGACACCCAGATCAAGATTGGCTGAGGGGAACCATCATGAGCGGACATTCTACCTACAACCCGACCAACCCCGTCATGAAGTGGCTGGACGATCGTCTGCCGATGCCGCGGCTGATGTACGACAGCTTCGTGTCCTACCCGGTGCCGCGCAACCTGAACTACTGGTACACGTTCGGCGGCATCCTGATGATCATGCTGGTCTCGCAGATCATCACCGGCGTGGTGCTGGTTATGCACTACACGCCTGATACCAGCATGGCGTTCGATTCCATCGAGCACATCCGGCGCAACGTGAACTACGGCAACATCCTGCAGAAGTGGCACGCCGTCGGCGCGTCGTTCTTCTTCATCGCCGTGTACATCCACATTGCCCGCGGCATGTATTACGGCTCCTACAAGGCGCCGCGCGAAATCCTCTGGATGCTCGGCGTGGTCATCTTCCTGGTGATGATGGCAACCGGCTTCATGGGCTACGTGCTTCCCTGGGGCCAGATGAGCTTCTGGGGCGCCAAGGTGATCACCAACCTGTTCTCCGCCGTGCCGTTCTTCGGCGAGCCGATCGTCACCTGGCTGTGGGGTGGCTTCTCGGTCGACAACGCCACGCTGCAGCGCTTCTTCTCGCTGCACTACCTGCTGCCGTTCGTGCTGGTTGGCGTCGTGATTCTGCACGTGTGGGCCCTGCACGTGACCGGCCAGACCAACCCGACCGGCGTCGAGGTGAAGTCGGGCCAGGACACCCTGCCGTTCACGCCCTATGCAACGGTCAAGGATGCGTTCGCCCTGTGCGTATTCTTCCTGTTCTTCTGTGCCTTCGTGTTCTATGCGCCGGATTATCTCGGCCACTCGATCAACTATCAGGAGGCCAACCCGCTTTCCACGCCGGCGCACATTGTGCCTGAATGGTATTACCTGCCGTTCTACGCCATCCTGCGCGCCATTCCGGACAAGCTGCTGGGCGTCGTCGCCATGTTCGGCTCGATCCTGATCTGGTTCGCGCTGCCCTGGCTCGACACTTCGAAGGTTCGTTCTGCCGCTTACCGGCCGATCTACAAGCAGCTGTTCTGGATCCTGATGATCGTGTTCTTCGGTCTCGGCGTGGTCGGCGCCAACCCGCCGGAAGGCTGGTGGATTACCGCAGGCCAGATCCTGACCTTCTACTACTTCGCCCACTTCCTCGTTCTGCTGCCACTCGTCGGATTGCTAGAAACGCCGAAGCCGCTGCCGTCGTCGATCTCCGACGCGGTGCTGGCAAGCAACGGCGCCAAGGCACCCGCGGCCCAGCCGGCCGAATGATAGCAGCAATCAGGAGATACGGACCAATGAAGACCATCAAGACCCTCCTTGCTGCCTCGGTTCTGGGCGCTGGCCTGGCACTTGGCAGCACCACCGGCGCCATTGCCGCCGGCAAGCAGGCGCAGGCCGAAGACATCGACTTCTCGTTCGAAGGCATCTTCGGCAAGTTCGACCGGGCCCAGCTGCAGCGTGGTTTTGCCGTGTACAAGCAGGTCTGCTCGGCCTGCCACAGCATGAACCAGATGTACTACCGCAACCTCGGTGAGCCCGGCGGACCGGAACTGACCAAGGAGCAGGTTAACGCGGTTGCAGCCGAGTACGAAGTGACCGACGGCCCGAACGACGACGGCGAGATGTTCGAACGCCCCGCCGTTCCGTCCGACAAGTTCAAGTCGCCGTTCTCGAACGAAAAGGCTGCCCGTTCCGCAAACGGCGGGGCCTACCCGGTCGACCTGTCGTTGATCACCAAGAAGCGCGAAGGCTTCCACTATCCGTGGTACGTCTCGCCATTCATTAAGCTGGTGAAGGGCAATGGCGGTCCTGAATATGTCCGCGCTGTGCTGCTCGGCTATCAGGACCCGCCGGCGGAAATCGCCGAAGAGGCCAACGGCAAGTCCTACAACCCCTACTTCGCTTCCGGCCCGTGGATTTCCATGGCCCCGCCGCTGAGCGAAGGCGCGGTCGAGTATGCCGAAGGCCAGCCCGAGGCAACCGTCGAGCAGATGGCGACCGATGTGGCCGCCTTCCTGGCATGGGCCGGCGAGCCGAAGATGGAACAGCGCAAGTCGATGGGCTTCATGGTGATGCTGTACTTGGCGCTGCTGTCGGTGCTGCTGTACCTGACCAAGAAGCGGCTATTCTCCCGCGTCAAGCACTGATGCGCAAACGCATTCGCCTCAATTCACGCGGGCACGGTGAGGAATCGCCGTGCCCGTTTTGTTTGCCGGGAATTTGCTGCAACCTGTGAGATCACATACAGTTTCTAGCCAGTCAGGAGGCACATGACCCATGAACAGACGCACGTTCTCATTGGCATCGGCCACGTTCGCAGCCGCGTTCACGGCGGCATCGATGCTGCCTGCCGCCGCCCAGGTTGCAGGGACCGGCCAGGCCATTCTCACCGTCACCGGCGACATCGGCGAAGCCAACCGCCCGGCCTTCAATGCCTTTGCCGACGCCTACCTGAACTACCGCGAGAAGAGCTTTGAGAAGGCCTACGAGTTCACCCTCGCCAGCCTGCAGGCCCTGCCGCAGAAGACCATTACCGCGCAGGCGGAAAAGTGGCCTGATCCCGTCGAACTGACCGGTCCGCCCCTCGCCGACGTGCTGACCGCTGCCGGCGCTTCAGCCAATGCAGTCACGATAACCGCGATGGACGGCTACTCCATCACATATACACCCGAAGAGATTGCCGCACAGGACTGGATCCTCGCCTTGAAGGCAAACGGCAAGCCGCTGTCCATCGGTGGGCGCGGGCCGCTCTGGCTGATCCATCCGAGCGGCTCAACTCCCGCTCCGGATGACGTCGAGGCCCGCTGGATCTGGTCGGTCTTCGTGATCGAGGTTGGCCAGTAGACCCGTCTGTTCTCACCATCACCACAGGAAGCACTGAATGACGAAATCAGTCCTCGGGATCGTCGGCGGGTCCGGTGTGTATGACATCGAGATGGACAACGCCCGCTGGGAGCGCGTCGAGAGCCCGTGGGGCGAGCCCTCGGATGAGGTGCGCCGCGGCGAGATCGGCGAACTGCCGGTGGTGTTCCTGCCCCGCCACGGGCGCGGCCATCGCGTGTCGCCCAGCCACATCAACTATCGCGCCAACATCGATGTCATGAAGCGCTGCGGCGTCACCGACCTCGTTTCCGTGTCGGCCTGCGGATCGTTCCGCGAGGAGCTGCCGCCCGGCACCTTCGTCATCGTCGACCAGTTCATCGACCGCACGTTCGTCCGCGACAAGAGCTTCTTCGGCGAAGGGCTGGTGGCGCACGTCTCGGTGGCCGATCCCGTATCGCCGCTGCTGGCGGACGCGGTCGAGGCGGCGGCGAAGGCCGAGGGCATTCCGCACGCGCGCGGCGGCACCTACCTGTGCATGGAAGGCCCGCAGTTCTCCACCGTGGCAGAAAGCAAGCTCTACCGGGCGTGGGGTTGCGACGTGATCGGCATGACCAACATGCCCGAGGCCAAGCTCGCCCGCGAGGCAGAAATCTGCTACGCCACCGCTGCCATGGTGACAGACTTCGACTCCTGGCACCCGCACCATGGGGCGGTGGACATCACCTCGATCCTGAACGTCATGCGCGCCAATGTTTCCAACGCGATCCGGCTGGTAACCCGGCTGGCGAAGGACTTCCCGCGCGAGCACCCGCCCTGCCCGGTTCATTCCGACACCGCGCTGGAATATGCCATCATGACAGCACCCGACAAGCGCGACCCCGAACTGGCGGCGAAGCTCGATGCCGTTGCAGGCCGGGTGCTGAACCGCTAATCAGGGTTTGACCACACAACAAGGGGCTGGCCGGCATGGACCTTCGTAATGGCTTCGACATCCGCCGCTATATCCGCACCATTCCCGACTATCCGAAGCCGGGAATCCAGTTCCGCGACATTACCACGCTGCTGGCCAACAAGCATGCCTTCCGTGCAGCCGTCGACGAACTGATGTGGCCTTTTCTGTCGGCGGGCGTCGACTACGTCGCCGGCATCGAGGCGCGCGGCTTCATTCTCGGCGGCGCCATCGCCCATGAACTCGGCCTCGGCTTCGTGCCGATCCGCAAGAAGGGCAAGCTGCCGGGCAAGACCATCGGGCGCGATTACCAGCTGGAATACGGCGTCGACCGCATCGAGGTCCATGCCGACGCCATCTCGAAGGGCGACAAGATCCTCTTGATCGACGACCTGATCGCCACCGGCGGCACGGCGGAAGCGGCCATCGACCTGATCCACGACTCCGGCGGCGAGGTGGCCTCCGCCGCCTTCGTCATCAACCTGCCGGACCTCGGTGGTATCGACAAGCTGTGCGCCAAGGGCGTCAAGGTTCACCGGCTGGTCGACTACGAGGGCGAGTGAGCTTGCTTTAGGCAAGGTGGGAACCCGTTTTCCGCCCGGACGCAGGCGCCAAGCAAAAGTGAGTAGATGAAAGTAAACGGCACCCACTACCGCTCGATCTGGCTGAATCAGGACGGCTGGCGCGTCGACGTCATCGACCAGACGCGGTTGCCGCACGAGTTCGAGATCGTGACGCTGGAGACGCTGGAAAATGCCGCCCGCGCCATCGAGGTGATGCAGGTACGCGGTGCCCCGCTGATCGGCGCCACGGCAGCCTATGGCATCTGCCTGGCCTTGCGCGAGGACGCCTCGGACGAAACGCTGGAAGCCGCCGATGCACGACTGCGCCGGACCCGGCCCACGGCAATCAACCTAATGTGGGCGCTGGACGAGATGATGGCGTCCGTTCGTAACCTGCCGCGCGAAGACCGGCTAGCAGCCGCCTATGCCCGCGCCGCCGAATTCTGCGACCAGGACGTCGCCACCAACGAGGCCATTGGCCGGAATGGCCTCAAGATCATCCAGGAGATCGCCGCGAAGAAGCCCGGCGAGACCGTCAACATCCTCACCCACTGCAATGCCGGCTGGATCGCGACGGTGGACTGGGGCACCGCGCTTGCCCCCATCTACATGGCGCACGACTTGGGGCTTCCCGTCCACGTCTGGGCCGACGAGACGCGGCCCCGCAACCAGGGCGCAGCACTGACCGCGTGGGAACTGGGCTCGCACGGCGTGCCGCACACCATCGTGGTGGACAATGCCGGCGGCCACCTGATGCAACACGGCCAGGTCGACATGGTGATCGTCGGCACCGACCGCACCGCCCGCAATGGCGATGTCTGCAACAAGATCGGCACCTACCTGAAGGCACTTGCCGCGAAGGACAATGACGTGCCGTTCTACGTGGCCCTGCCCCACTCCACCATCGACTGGACTGTGGAGGACGGCGTGCGCGACATCCCCATCGAGGAACGCAGTGCCGAGGAAGTCACCCACTTGACCGGCAAGGCCGAGGACGGCTCCATCGTCAAGGTGCAGGTGTCCGCACCCGGCTCCGGCGCTGGCAACCCGGCCTTCGACGTCACCCCTGCCCGCCTCGTCACCGGGCTCATCACCGAGCGCGGCGTGTGCGAGGCATTGGAAGCAGGCCTCCTGTCGCTCTATCCGGAGAAAGCCGATGGCTGACACCAAGGAAGAAACAGCCGCCCGCGAAGCAGTCATGAAGACCGCTCAGTCGATGAGCGCGAAGGGCCTGTCGCCACAACGCTCCGGCAACGTGTCGGTCAGGCTTGAGGACGGCTCCGGCATCATCGTCACCCCCACCGGCATCGCCTATGACGAGTACACGTCCGCCGACATGGTGAAACTGTCGATGGACGGCAAGCCCGGCAAGGGTGAGAAGAAACCGTCCTCCGAGGCGCCGTTCCACCTTGCCATCTACCACGCCTTTCCGGATGCAAAGGCCATCGTGCACTGCCATTCCATGGCAGCGACTGCGCTGGCCTGCGCGCGCATGGAAATCCCGGCGTTCCACTACATGGTGGCGGTGGCGGGTGGCGCAAAAATCCCACTGGCGAAGTACGCCACCTTCGGCACCGATGAACTGGCGGAAAGTGCCGTGAAGGCCATGAAGGGCGGCTACAAGGCGTGCCTGCTGGCCAACCACGGCCAGATCGCCTGGGCCGAGTCACTGCCCAAGGCGCTGGAGCTGGCGGCAGAGGTGGAAACGCTGGCGCGCCAGTACATCGACGTGCTGAGCCTCGGTAAGCCGCACGTGCTGGGCAGGAAAGAGATGACTCGCGTCATCGACAAGTTCAAAGGCTACGGCAAGCAGGCCTAACACCATGCCTCACGCAGAACTCAAGTACTCCGAAAACTTGTCATTCGACGCTGATGCCCTGTTTGCAGCCATCGAGGACACCATCAACCGGCACGACCCTGCTGCAGGCGAGTGCAAGTGCCGCGCTTATCCTGCGACCACGTACCGCCACACGCACATGCTGGTCGCCATCACCATGCTGGCCAAACCCGATCGCAACGCAGCCTTTACTGCCGCAGTGATAGGAGACCTTGAGCGGACCATCAAGGCGCACTTGAAACAGAAGTGCCTGTTCTCACTTCTGGTGGAATACAGCCCGTCAACCTACGTAACCAACGAGCACGATCCCGAAGGCTGAAGGCCGGCCTTAGCCGCGTCCGATGAACGGCATGTTGGTGGCCATGATGGTCATGAACTGCACGTTGGCCTCAAGCGGCAGGCCCGCCATATAGGTCACGGCGGAAGCCACGTTTGACACGTCCATCACCGGTTCCGGTTTCACCGACCCGTCGGCCTGCGGCACGCCCTTCTTCATGGCGTCGGTCATGGCGGAAGCCGCGTTGCCGATGTCGATCTGCGAACAGGCGATGTTGAACGGACGGCCGTCAAGCGAGATCGACTTGGTAAGGCCGGTGATGGCGTGCTTCGAGGCGGTGTAGGCGGCAGAGCCGGGTCGCGGCACGTGCGCCGAGATTGAGCCATTGTTGATGATGCGACCGCCCTGGGGCTTCTGGTCCCGCATCATTGCGAAGGCGTGCTTGGCCACCAGGAAGGCACCATCCAGGTTAACGCCGACGACCATGCGCCAGTTGTCGAACGACATGTCAGCGACGTTGTCCGCCTTGCCGAAGCTGCCGGCATTGTTGAAAACCATGTCGAGCCGGCCATGAACCTTGCCGATTTCGGCAAACAGCTTTTCCACGCTCGCCGGGTCGGTCACGTCGCACGGCTCGATCAGCATGTTGCCGCCGGCCTCGCCTGCCTCGGTCAGCGTCTCGTGCAGGGCGCTTGCCCGCCGCCCGGTCAGCACCACGTCCCAGCCGTCCTTCGCCAGCGCAATCGCGCACGCCTTGCCGATGCCGGAGCCCGCGCCGGTAACCAGTGCAATCTTCTTGCTCATGAACTGAATTCCTTCTGTCAGGTGCCGGTATTGCCCCGGCAGGCGATCATGACTGTTGAATCGTACAAGAACACCTTCTCGCCGTGCTGGTTGTGGCCTTCCGGCTTCAGCGTGATGAGCCCCCAGCCGGGCCGGGAATTCATCTTGCGCGCGCCCGTGATGGTGCCCGAGAAGGTGATGGTGTCGCCCGGATACACCGGCCGCGGCCACTGCAGGTTCTGGTAGCCCGGCGACGGCCCGAGTGCCGGCAACGGTTCACCACGCGCCTCAGCATCCGCCCTGATCTTGAAGTGCCAGGCGGCCAGCAGCTTCATGCAGGCAGCAGCCGTGTGCCACCCCGATGCCGACAGCCGCTTGAAGTGGGTCCTTGCCGCCGCCTCGTCATCCAGATGGAAGGGTTGCGGGTCATATTTGTGCGCAAAGTCCAGCACCGCCTCGCGCGTAAAATGATGCTCGCCATAGACCGCGTGCTGTCCGGCTTCGAAGTCCTCCAGCCAGATCGAGGTATAGCCGCTCATGACGCCGCCGCCTCCGTCCGGGCCGGGTTGCGCACCTTGAACAGGTTCACGCCGGTCATCTCGGTCTTGACCGTGCCGTGCTGGTCGATGGCCTCCCAGCGCATGGTCACGATGCCCATTTCGGGCCGGCTCGACGACACCCGCTTTTCCAGCACCGCGAAGCGCAATGTCAGCACGTCATCGGCGTAGACCGGCTTGATCCACCTGGTTTCGCGGATGCCGAACGAACCCATGCCGGCCGCCTTGCTGGCATAGCCGTCCACCATCAGCCGGTTCATGATGGCGCATACCTGCCAGCCCGAGGCGCACAGGCCGCCGAGCACGGAGTTGTGCGCCAGCTCTTCATCCAGATGGAACGGCTGCGGGTCCCACTCGCGCGCATACTCGCGGATCAGCTCCGCTCTCATCGCGAACGGGCCGTGGGTCTTCACGTCGCCGACGTGAAAGTCTTCGTAGTGCAAGATATCCCCTGTCATGCGAACAGGTTTTCAATGAGGTTCGCGCGGCGGTCAAGCGAACTTTCCTGCATGGCTGCCCTGCCGGGATACCTCAGTTGTTGAAGCGGAAGTGCATGACGTCGCCGTCAGCCACGACGTATTCCTTGCCCTCGAGCCGCATCTTGCCGTTGTCGCGTGCGCCCGCCTCGCCGCCCAGCGAGACATAGTCGTTGAAGGCAATGGTCTCGGCCCGGATGAAGCCCTTCTCGAAGTCGGTGTGAATGACACCTGCAGCCGCCGGTGCGCGGGTGCCCGCGGTGATGGTCCAGGCACGGGCTTCCTTCGGCCCCACGGTGAAGTAGGTCAGCAGCTTCAGAAGCCGGTAGCCTGCCCGGATCACCCGGTTTAGGCCGGGCTCCTCAAGCCCGATGGCCTCCAGGTATTCGCGCTGTTCCTCGTCGTCCAGAACGGCGATCTCGCTCTCGATCTTCGCCGACACGACAACCACTTCCGCGCCCTGACTGGCAGCGAATTCCTTCACCTTGTCCGAGAAGGCGTTACCCTTGTCGGCAGACTCTTCCTCGACATTGCACACGTACAGTACCGGCTTGGAGGTCAGCAGCCCGAGCATCCGGAACGCCCTCATCTCGTCGTTGGCCACCGCCAGCTCGCGCGCCGGACGGCCTTCGCGCAGCAGTTCCAGCGGCCGCATCATCAACTCGTACTGCGCCTTGGCTTCCTTCTCGCCGGACTTGGCCTTCTTCTCTACGCCGGAGATGCGCTTTTCGAGGCTCTCCATGTCGGCCAGCATCAGCTCGGTCTCGATGGTCTCGATGTCGGCGATCGGGTCGATGCGGCCTTCGACGTGGGTGATGTCGCCATCCTCGAAGCAGCGCACCACATGGGCAATGGCGTCTACCTCGCGGATGTTGGCAAGGAACTGGTTGCCGAGACCTTCACCCTTGGACGCGCCCTTCACCAGCCCGGCAATGTCGACGAAGGTCAGCCGCGTCGGAATGATCTGGCCCGACTTTGCGATCGCCGCCAGCTTGTCCAGCCGCTCGTCCGGCACCGCCACGTCGCCCACATTGGGCTCGATGGTGCAGAACGGATAGTTGGCGGCCTGCGCGGCAGCCGTCTGTGTCAGCGCATTGAACAGGGTCGACTTGCCGACATTCGGCAGCCCCACGATACCGCACTTGAAACCCATCTAGTTCTCGTCCTTGTTGCCCAGCAGTTTCTTCAGCAGGTCCGCCATCGGACCCGCCTTGGCCATCGGCGGTTTCTTTGCCGCCGGTCTGGCCTGAGGGATGTGGCTCTGCTTCTTGGCAGCCAGCTTCGGCTTTTCGTCCGCCGGAACCGTCGAGCCCATGGCCAGCGCCACCTTGTTCATGAAACCGGCATCGTCGCCCTTCGCCAGCAGGTCCGCGTATGAGCCCACCGCCTCGATCAGCGGATCGAGCCACTCGGCGTCCGCCTTGGCGAATTCGCCCAATACGTAACCCGTAACCCGGTCCTTCGAACCGGGATGGCCGATGCCGAGGCGCACCCTACGGTAGTCCTTGCCGCAATGGGCGTCGATGGACCTGATCCCGTTGTGCCCGCCCGAGCCGCCGCCGGTCTTCACCCGCACCTTGCCCGGCGCGAGGTCAAGCTCGTCGTACAGCACAACGATGTCGTCAGGTCCCAGATTGTAGAAGCGCATCGCCTCGCCAACCGCCCTGCCGGACTCGTTCATGTAGGTCTGCGGCTTCATCAGCAGCACGCTTTCGCCGCCCAGCAGGCCTTCCGAAATTTCAGCCTGGAACTTCTTGCGCCACGGCGAAAAGCCATGGCGGCGAACGATCTCGTCCACCGCCATGAATCCGATATTGTGCCGGTTGCCGGCGTATTTCGCGCCGGGATTGCCAAGGCCTGCGATGATCAGCATGTGAGCCTCGCTTGGAACCCCCGGCAGACCAGGTCAGCCGGGGGATGCCGGGATCAGCTCTCGCCGCCTTCTTCCTCGCCGGCGGCCTCTTCGCCTTCAGCCTCTTCGGCTGCTTCGGCTTCAGCCTCGCCTTCGTCGCCGCCCGATGCGCCGCCCGACGGGGCAGCGATGGTTGCGATGGTGAAGTCACGATCGGTGATGGTGAAGGTCACGTGCTCGGGCAGCTTCACGCTGGAGGCGTGGATGCTGTCGCCGATGTCGAGGCCGACCAGATCGAGTTCGAAGCCCTCCGGAATCTCGTCGGCAGGGCAGTTCACTTCAACCTCGTGGCGCACCACGTTCAGCACGCCGCCGCGCTTCAGACCCTTCGATGCATCTTCGTTGACGAAGTGCACCGGCACCTGAACGGAGATCTTGGCGCCCTTGCCCAGGCGCAGGAAGTCGACGTGGATGATGAAGTCGCGAACCGGATCGAACTGCACGTCGCGCGGAATGGCGCGGACCTTTGTGCCGTCAACGTCGATGTCCACCAGCGTCGAGAGGAAGCGGCCGGACTGGACCTGCTTCATCAGCTCGCGGTACTCGAGCGAAACCAGTTGGGGTTCTTTCTTGTCTCCGTAGATTACTCCCGGAACGCGGCCTTCGCGGCGAATGGCCCGGGCGGCCCCCTTGCCGGCCCGGTCGCGCGAGGCAGCGGTGATGTTGACGGTCTGCGACATCGTCATAGTCTCCTGCTGTCTTGCAAAAATGAACGTTCCAGGCCGGAAAACAGCCAAAAACGCATGAATATCCGGCCGGGGTCTCCTCCAGGGGTGAATGAGCCCGGTGTCGCGGATGGCGGGCTTATACAGAATGAGCCCTGTCAGCGCAATGCATAGCTCGCCGCAGGGCCGACGCCGACTTCCGGCGAGGTGTTACCATGATGTCAATATCCCCGAAAATCGTCAGCACGGGGAAAGAATCGGGTCCAGATTCCCGCGTTAATGTGGCAAGTTGTCTGCAATTGGGGACAAAAGATCGCGAATCAGGGGTTCCATGACGAAGAAGATCATTTTGACCGCATCGGCAGCACTGCTGCTTTCCTCCAGCCTTGCCAATGCCGCCGACATGGACCGCGAAATCGGCCTGATCGTGTCCGGCGTCGTGGACAAGTGGGCTGGCGTCCAGTTCATCGATGACGGCCTGAATGACGACACAATCTTTGCAAGCGGTGGCGAAGGCCGGCTGAGCCTGCCGCTCGGCTCCAGCCTCTCTGCCCAGATGGACGCAAAGTACGAATACAACAGTAACGGTCTCGATGGTCTGTCCGACAATGATGTATTCGGTCCTCGCTACAGCTTCCAGGGTGCTTTCCATCTCAGCCACCGCGACCCAGGCTCATTCCTGTTGGGTGGTTTGGGCGGCGTCGGCACTGCGTCCTTCGGCAATCTTCGCCACGACGTGCTGTTCGCTGGCGGTGAAGCCCAGGCCTACATGGACAACATCACGCTTTATGCGCAGGGCGGTTTCGTCGACTTCGATCCTCGCGGCTTTGCCATCCAGCCATTGGACGACGGATTCTTCGCCCGCGGCGTCCTGCGCTGGTTCCCGACAGCCGACTCACGGCTGCAGTTGGAAGGCACCTACATGAACGTCGACCTCGCCAACTCCACGACAGATGTGGACATCCTGTCGGTCAAGGCCCGCTATGATTTTATGATGCCATCGCTGCCTGTGATCGGCGCAATGCCGCTGTTCGTTCAGTATCGCGGTACGTTCCGTGACAACTGCACGGTATTCGGCGACGTGGATGATCATACCTTCATGATCGGCTCCAGTTATTCGTTCTCCGGCGACCTGATCACCATCGACCGTCAGGGCGCTACGCTTGACACGCCGGACTTTAATCACGGCTGCAATGGACAGACATTTGTATTACAAGGCAACGACACATGATCCTGCAGCCTCAATCGAGCGGAGCGGGTTTGGCGCAAGCATTGCTTCGCAGCAGCCTGTAAGTGAGTAAAACCTCCCTGATTGACCTGGACCCCGGGTGCTGACGCCAGCATCCGGGGTTTTTCCGTTCAAGCGCCCAGCACCTCGACCTCGATCTCCGTCGGGTTGAAGTTGTTGCACGGGTTCAGCACCTGCGGGCAGTTCGAGATCACCGCCAGCACGTCCATGCGCGCGCGCAATGTCACGTAGTCGCCCGGCTTCGACGAGCCCAGCGCAATCGCCGCCTCGCCCGCCGTGCTCACCGGCACGGTCATGAACCAGTTCACGTGTGGCACCACGTCCTTCCAGCCCAGCCCGTGCTGCGCCAGGGCGGCAAGGAAGTTCTCCCGGCAGCCCTCGTTGGCCACGCCATAGAGCATCTCGTTGGACGGCTTCGAACAGCACCCGCCGACGGTGTCGTGCCCGCCGAACGTGTTTTCCTCGATGGTGAACAGAGCCCGCGCCTTGTCCGAGTACAACGTGTGGCCCTTCGTCAGCAGTATGGTGCCGGCGGCCTTCAGGGTGTTCGGCGCATGATAGCGCTCGGCAGGATCGTCAGCGTTGTAGCAGAGGAAATCGACCGCCTGCTGGCCGTGGGTATCGATGATGCGCAGTGCCTCGCCTGCCCTGATCACCCGCGACGAGGGCGCGCACGCCGGGATGGTTTCGCGGTGGATCAACCTACTCACCGCCCTGCTCCCGGCATCAGTCGTCGAACAGGCTGGAAACGGACTCTTCCGCTGCCGTGCGCCGGATCGCCTCGCCGATCAGGTCCGCCACGGTAATGACGCGGATGTTGCGCGATACGCGCACCGCCTCGGTTGCCTGGATCGAGTCGGTCAGCACCAGCTGCTTTAGCTTGGACGACGTGATGCGGGCCACCGCGCCACCCGATAGCACGCCGTGGGTAATGTAGGCCGACACGTCCGCCGCGCCGGCATCGAGCAGCGCTTCGGCGGCATTGCACAGCGTGCCGCCGGAATCGACGATGTCGTCGACGAGGATGCACGACATGCCCTCGACCTCACCGATGATGTTCATCACTTCCGAGACGCCCGCCCGCTCGCGCCGCTTGTCGACGATGGCCAGCGGTGCACCGATGCGTTTGGCCAGCGCACGCGCGCGCACCACGCCGCCCACGTCCGGCGACACCACGCACACTTCCGATCCGTCGAAGCGGTCCTTGTTGTCCTTGATGTCGCGCACCATGACAGGGGCCGCGAACAGGTTGTCGGTCGGTATGTCGAAGAAGCCCTGAATCTGGCCGGCATGCAGGTCGATGGTGAGAACCCGGTCAGCGCCGGCGCGCTCGATCATGTTCGCCACCAGCTTGGCCGAGATCGGCGTGCGCGGGCCTGGCTTGCGGTCCTGCCGGGCGTAGCCGAAATACGGGATCACCGCGGTGACGCGGCGGGCCGACGCACGGCGCAGCGCGTCGATGATGATCAGCAGCTCCATCAGGTGGTCGTTGGTGGGAAACGACGTCGACTGGACGATGAACACATCCTCGCCGCGCACGTTCTCCTGGATTTCGACGAACACTTCCATGTCGGCAAACCGCCGCACGGAGCATTTCGTCATGGGAAGGTTGAGATAGGCAGCGACGGCTTCCGCCAGCGGCCGGTTGGAATTGCCTGCAACAATTTTCATGTCTGACTTTGCCCTGCCAAGCCGGACCACCAACGGCATCACTGCCGTGCCCGGACAACCAGCCTCATGACAGGTGTCTTACAACCCAAGGCGCGCAAATGCCAACAGTGTAATGCCGCACGTCCACAACGGGAGCAGGAGTTCACGGAAACATGTTGCACGAACGCCGCCTCAGCGCACGGCAGACCCGCCACGCACCTGATCGACCAGGGCGAAAATTCCCTCGGCGGCAGCTTCAGCGGCAAAGCCGGCCGTGTGGCCCCAGCCCTCGTTGAGCGATCCAGCCGGAACGTCGTTCTGCTGGCGCACCGTGCCCAGCACCTTGCCGTCCGGCAGCATCACCGCCCAGGCAAGGCTCACCTGCTGCACGCCGCCGGCAGGTTCGGCAATCTCCACCCGGCCGGATATCGCCAGCGCCGTCTTGCCCGGCTTGCCGGTAACGGGCCAGCCCGCCTGGCGCAGCATCTTGCGCATGGCCCGGTACAAATCGTCGTTGCCGCGCCCGGGAGAACCGGTCACGCCGACCAGCGCCACCTGGTCGATCTGCAGATGTCCCGTATCCTTGCCGGCGGGTTGCGTGGCCTGTTTCGCGGTTGCGCTTGCATCAGCCAGTTCGGTCTTCGGATCAGGCGCAGGTTTCGCCGTCGGCAGCTCCTGGGCCGCCTGGCCCGCCAGCGCATCGGCCTTGCCACCGTCCGGTTGAGTGGCATCTTCTGCCGACTCGTCTTCGCCCATCAGCGTGGCGAGCGAGTTGACGCCCGCGGAGTTGAGCCGGTCGCGGGCCTCGCGCTGCGCCGATTCCGTAAGCCGTCGGTCAAGCTCCTCGGGCGTCAGGCTGTACAGTTCGTCTGGCGTGATCGAGGCCGTCGCCAGTGGCGAATTGGGGCCATAGAAGGTTTCAAGGTCATATTCCTTCTCGGCGTTGGGGCCGGCCCGCGCGAAGGTGTGCACCGGCGGCATGATGCCCGCTTGCCGCACCCGGAAGCCCAGCTGCGCCAGCCGCGTCGCCAGGTTTTCCGCCGTTAGCGAGGCAATGCGCTTGATCACCACCGGGTCTACCCCAGCCCACGGATCAGCGCCGGTTGCAGGCACCAGTTCCTGGGCGTGAATTGTGTGCAGCACGCCGCCGGTATTGCCGGTCAGCGTCCACTGGTAGACCAACCGCACGCCGCCACCTTCCGGCACCGGCTCGAACGCGCCCGCCAGTTGGTAGCCGTCGGAGAAGTTGCCCTGCACGATGGCGATGTCTCGGTTGCCGGCCTCTTCAGCCAGCGCATCGGCCAGAATACCGGCCTTGTCCGTCGGCATGCCGTTCATCGATATCAGCGCGATGGGCGGCGGAATCTTGCCGGTTGCCCCGCCGCCGCTAAGTCCCGACTTGCCGAAATTCGACGAAGCGCCGTCGCCGCCGCTGGCGCAAGCCGCAAGAACGGCCATGCAAGCGAGCATGAGCCAGCCGCGCACAAGCCGCCACGGCGACCACGCAGCTTTCACGCATGCAACAATCTCGTTGTGCAATATCAAAACGGCCTTGCCCGCATCTGCCCCAGCCATCCGGGTGTCAATGTGCCTCAAACGGGTCGTGCGCCGCAAGGCGATCGATCGATCATCCCTGTTTCGGCGTCCGCCGGTACTGGATGAATGGCGACTTGTCAGCCACCTTGTCATACAGCGTGCGGCCCGGATAGTTGAACTCCTGCGTCGCCCAGTAGGTGCGCGTGGCGCCCTTTGCGTCGGCCCGCTCGTAGACCGCCATGATCAGCTCCCGGCCCGCGCCACCGCCGCGCACGGCCGGGTCGACGAACAGGTCTTCAAGATAGCAGTAGACCGTTGGCGACCATGTGGACCGGTGGAAAACGTAATGGGTAATGCCGTCGATGCAGCCTTCCCCATTCACCGCCACGAGCCCCTTCGGGTCCCATTCGAAATCACCCATCAGCCGCTGGAACGTCAGCTCGATCTGCTCATCGGACAGCTCGGTCTTGTAGAACTTGAGGTAGCCGTCAAACAGCTCGCGCCAGCGCGGCTTGTCGGCTTCTTCCAGCGGTCTCACGGTGTAGGCCATGCCTGTCTCCTATCGGCAGATCAGCTTCAGCGGATACCTCGACACCGGCTCCGGATCACCCTTGGTGGTGATGTAGGTCCTGGCCAGCGTCATGGCGTTGCCGGAGGTGGAATCCATCAGGAACATGTGTGCGAAGAATACCATGCCGGGCGCAATCGTGAACGGATTGCCGTGGTAGAACATCGGCGTATCCATCCAGCTCGGCGTGAACTTCGCCCCCAGCGAATAGCCACAGGCATTAAGCCGGGCGTGGCCAAACCCGCCCTCATCGAGTGTCCCGGCATGGGCGTCGAACACGTCGCCCGCCGTCCTGCCGGGCTTGAGCTGCTCCTCGCACGCCTTCAGAGCGGCAACCACTGAGTCGTGCATCCTGGCGTGCTGCTTCCTAGGCTCGCCGACGTTGATCGTGCGCATGAAAGCCGCGTGGTAATGCCGGTAGACGCCGGCAAACTCGAGCGTCAGCTGGTCCTGCTTCGACAGCTTCCGCCTGCCCGACTTGTAGCGGCAGAGCAGCGCGTCCTTGCCCGACCCGATGATGAACTCGTTGGCCGGATAATCGCCGCCGCCGGAAAAGATGGCATTGTGCTGGGCGGCGAGAATGTCATCCTCGTCGGCGCCTGCATGTGTGGCCTCGATGGCGGCCTTCAGCACCGCATCGCCCAGCTTGCTGGCCTTGCGCACGTAGTTCAGTTCCGCCTCCGACTTGACCGCCCGGATGGCGTCCACCAGCCGCGAAGCGTCCTCCAGCTTCACGAAGCCCTTCATAGCAGCATCCACGGCCTGGCCGTTTGAATGAACCAGCCCGTAGGACTCGTTCTCGATGCCAAGCTTCCTGCCCCTGGCGCCAAGGCTTTCCAGCATGTCCTTGAGCTGGGCAGCAGGCTTTGCGCCTGCCTTGTCGGTCCAAATGCGGATATCCTCGATCATCGAGGTGTGCTGCGCCTGGCGCAGGTCCGGCGAACGGGTAAGCAAGGCCAGCTTGCCGTCG
>JAHEBA010000121.1 GCA_024642465.1 Alphaproteobacteria bacterium | reverse complement strand
CAGGACAATCTCGCCGCGCTGCTGACGCCGGTCGCCAAGGCGTTCTCGACAGACGTGGGCGTGGAGGTGGCGTCCGACGGCGTGCAGATCCATGGCGGCATGGGCTACGTGGAGGAAACCGGCGCTGCCCAGCACCTGCGCGATGCGCGCATCACCCCGATCTATGAAGGCACCAACGGCATCCAGGCGCTTGACCTGGTCACCCGCAAGCTCCCGCTGGAAGCCGGTGGCACGGTGGAGCAGCTTGTGTCCGACATGAGCGAAGTTGCCCGCGAACTGGGCGAGCAGGGTTCGGGCCTGACCGATGCGGTCAAGGCGTTCGGGTCAACCTCGCGGCAGTTGGGAAAGTGGCTGATGGAAGGCGACGAGCGCGCAGTTGCCGCCGCCACGCCTTACCTGCGCCAGTTCGGCCTGACGCTTGGGGCTTACGGACTAGGCAAGCAGGCACTGGCCGCGCGTGGCCGCAACGCGCCGGATGCCGCCCACAAGGAGCAGATGTTCGACTACTTCTCGAAACTTCACCTGCCGCAGGTTACCGCCCTTGCCGACATCATCACCGGCGGTGCCGGCGCCATCACCGAGGTCAGCGAGGACGTGCTGAACGTGGCATGAGGCTCGGGCTTCAGCCTTGCGGCTGCCCGTTGGCATAAGGGTGCAGCGCGCGCCACGCCATCTCGTGCGTTGGCGTGGCGATGCCATGCTCGCGCCCCAGCCGGACCACCTCGCCACTGAGGTCGTTGAGTTCCAGCCGCTTGCCCCGGTTGAGGTCATCAAGCATCGAGGCGTGCATGTGACCCGGCATGCCCTTCAGCATCGACACTGCCTTTGCCGCCGCATCGGACGGCAGGCCCGGACAGACCTTCTGCCCAACGGCATGTGTTTCCTGCGCGGCCCGTTCAACCAGCGCGGCACAGGCTTCGTCGGCAAAGATCGGGCCGATATTCAACCGGGTCAGGGTGGTGATGGCGCTGAGCGTGGACAGCATGATGAACTTTTCCCACACCCTCACCTGGATGTTCGCCACGGCCTCTGCATCGATTCCTGCCGATTTCAGCGCCTCCAGCAGGTCCTTGCAGCGCGCGCTGTCGCTGCCATCCACCTCGCCGAATACCAGCCGCGCGAACGGCCCGCTGTGGCGCACGATGCCCGGCGCCCGTATATCGGCCGGAATCAGCGCGATGCCCGGGATCACCCGTCCGTCACCGGCAATGCGCCCAATGCGCTCACTGCTGTTCACGCCGTTCTGGAAGGTGACGATGGACGTCTGCGGGCCAAGCATCGGGGCGATGGCATGTGCCGCCTCCTCGGTATCGTAGAGCTTGACCAGGAACAGCACCATGTCGACCGGACCCACCCCTGCCGGATCGTTGGTGGCATTGACCTGTGGCAGATGCAGGTCGCCCAGCGGGCTCTCGATTTTCAGGCCTTTGCTGCGCAGCGCATCGAGGTGCGCGCCACGCGCAATGAAGGTCACATCGGCGCCGGCCGCCGCGAGACGGCCGCCAAAGTAACCGCCGAGCGCACCTGCTCCCATGACTGCAATTCTCATATGTCCGGGCTCCACAGCTTGAAAAGCCTGAACCTTAGCGGGCCGGACAGGAGGTGTCACGCTAGCGCGTGAGCCTCTCCGTCAGGTTCGCGGTCATGCCGGAACGGAACGGGCGAGGCAACCGCGCACAAGGCGACGATGTCCTGGCCACGGTCCTGCCGCAAAACGCAAGTGCTGACGCTGATCCCGGCAAAGCCTGCGTCCTGCAGTAGTCCCTCGATATAGTCGCGTGAGTGGGCGAAGCGGCGGCTTTCGCGCAGTTCCACCGGCTTGTCGCCGGCCTCAACCGTGAACGCCAGCACGCTGCCGGCATTGAGCGAGCCTGCGCACCAGCCGGTGATCCGTTCCAGCGCACCGAGATAGATGAACACGTCCACTGCCACGATCAGGTCGAACTGGTCTTCGCCCAACTGCAGCTGGCTGATGTCGCGCTTGTCCAGCAGGTCATAGACGCCCTTCCGCCGCGCCTGTGCCAGCATGCCCGCCGAAATGTCATAGCCGCCCAGCCAGTCGCAATGGGGCCGCAGCGTCTCCCCCATTAGCCCGGTGCCGCAACCGAGGTCCAGCGCCCGGGGAGCACGGCTGAAGCCGGCCGCGTTGAGCGCCTTCAACATGATGGAAGGCCCACGATAGTTGAGCTTGCCGACCAGCGACTTGTCGAAGCCGCCGGCATACTGGTCGAACAGGGTCTCGACGAAGCGCGAGGGCATGGACTCATGAAGCTGGGTCTGCAGCAGCAAGTCCCGCCTCAGGCTGGCGCCGAGCCGGTCCGAGGGATCGGCGGCGATGGCGCGCTGCCATGCGTTGCCTGCCGCCTCGACCTTTCCTGCGCGTTCCAGGAATTCGCCGAGCCGGTACCATCCGGCCGCCCACTGCGGTACCAGGTCCATGGCACCCGAAAGCATCTCGATGGCCGCTTCGATGTCGCCATCGCCAGCCAGTGCCTCTGCATATTCGGCGCGCCGGTCCGCACGCGGATCGGGCGATGGAAAGGGTATGGAAGCCAAGATCAGCTCGTCAGGAAGGTCCGCTCATTGGCCCGGCGAACCGGGCTCACGCGGCGGACTGCACGCTGCGTGCGGGGTGTACCGCTCACATCGCGCGCCATTAGAGCGTGCGGCATGCGGCTGTCAATCGGGTTCGATTGCGTACGGGATGTCAGTCGATGTTGAGAAGCATCGCAGTGGCTATCATGGCGGCCGCAAAGGTCAGTGCGAAGGTGAAAAAATACAGAAAACTCGCGGCCAGCCAGATCTCCGAACCGCGGATCAGGCTGCCAAGTCCGGCAACGTTGTAATGAAACAGCGCACCCGCCACGCACAGTCCGATGGCCGCGCCCATCAGGGCCTGCTCGAAGAACAGCCTGAGCAGTCTGGGGGCTGACATGTAGCGTCGAAACAGTGTCCGCATGTATTGCTCCGGCAAGCGAAACATCCATCAAGCCTGAGCATAAATCATATCAGGTCCGTGGCGCACCGGCTTGTGCCCTTGATTGTCCGCGGTGATTCCGCCCACTATCCGGGGTAGATTCGCTTGCCTCTTCCGGAGTTTCGATGAGTACCCTTCTGCTTCACCACGACGTCTTCACCGAGCACGCACCGCCCGAGGGCCATCCTGAGCGGCCGGACCGCATGCGGGCGGTGGAGCGCATTCTTTCGCACCCGCACTTCGAGGAATTGCGCCGCGAAGACGCGCCGATGGGCACGCAAGAACACGCGCTCCTGGTGCACCCGGAGGATTATGTCCACATGATCGAGCAATCGAGCCCGGCCGACGGGCTTGTGTCGCTCGACCCGGACACCTGGATGAATGCCTCCAGCCTTGAAGCGGCCTACCGTGCCGTGGGCGCGGGCGCGCGCGCGGTGGATGCGGTCATGAACCTCGAGGTCAACAACGCCTTCTGCGCCGTGCGCCCGCCGGGCCACCACGCCGAGCAGAACCGCGCCATGGGGTTCTGCCTGTTCGGCTCGGTCGCCATTGCCGCGAAATATGCCCGCGAGGCCTATGACCTCGATCGCGTCGCGGTCGTCGACTTCGACGTGCACCACGGCAACGGCACACAGGACATCTTCTGGTCGGACGAGGACCTGTTCTTCGGCTCCACCCACCAGATGCCGCTGTTTCCCGGCACCGGAGCGGTTTCCGAAACCGGGCAGGGCAACATCTTCAACGCACCGTTGAGCGCGGGCGATGGCGGCGACGTGTTCCGCGATGCCATGCTGTCGCGCATCTTCCCGTCGCTCGACGCGTTCCAGCCCGACCTGATCCTGATATCGGCCGGTTTCGACGCCCACCAGCGCGACCCGCTCGGCTCGCTGCAACTCACCGAGGAAGACTTCGCCTGGGTGACGCTGAGATTGATGGACATGGCCGACAAGCACTGCGACGGCCGCATTGTGTCGATGCTCGAAGGCGGTTATGACCTTTCCGGCCTGTCCGGCTCGGTTGGTGTGCACGTCAAGTCGCTGATGCACGGCTCGGGCCAGCGGGCGGCAAAAGACAGCGTGGAGGCCGGCGATGAGTGAAGCACAGCCCGATATCTCAAAAATGACCTTCGAGGCCGCATTGGCGGAACTCGAGGCAATCGTGGAGAAGCTGGAAGCCGGCAAGGTTAGTCTTGAGGATTCCATCGCCATCTATGAGCGCGGCGAGAAACTCAAGGGCCATTGCGACAAGCTGCTCAAGGCGGCTGAAGCCCGCATCGAGAAGATCACTCTCAAGGCTGACGGCAGCGCAGGCGGCACCGAACCTCTCGACGTGGAATAAGTCCATGACCGCGGGCCGGTTGCGGCTTGATCAGGCCCTGGTAGCGCGTGGCCTGGCTCCCAGCCGTGCGCGGGCAAGGCAATTAGTTGAAGCCGGTTTTGTATCAGTAGAAGATACAGTAATTACAAAAGCTGCTTATTTGTTATCGGAGGCGCAGCAAATTACCATTTCAAATGCTGCGGGTGACTATGTCTCGCGCGCAGCCGGCAAGCTGATTGCAGCGCTTGATGCGTTCGGCATCGACCCGGCGGGCAAGACCTGCCTGGACATCGGCGCATCCACCGGCGGGTTCACGCAAGTTCTGGTGGAACGGGGCGCTGCAAACGTGATTGCGATCGATGTAGGCCACGGCCAGATGCATGAAAGTATCGCATCGCTACCGGGGGTAATCTGCATTGAGGGCTTGAATGCCCGCGATCTGAGCGAACATCATCTTCAGGGCGCGCAAATCGGGCTTCTCGTGAGCGACGTCAGCTTCATTTCATTGAAACTTGCCCTGCCGCCGGCGCTTGATCTGGCAGCTCCTGGTGCCGAGCTGGTAGCGTTGATCAAGCCCCAGTTCGAGGCCGGGCGCAAGGCCGTCGGCAAGGGCGGCATCGTGCGCAACGAGACGGTGCGCGAAGCTGTATGCGCAGAAATCCGGCGCTGGTTGATTGACGACATGGGCTGGAATGTAAACGGCATCGTGCCGAGCCCGGTCATTGGTAGTGACGGCAATCAGGAATTCCTGATCGCCGCCCGCAAGCCTTGAAACCAAAGCGATGCAAGCGCATTCTTGAGACATGCTCAGCCCGATCGACAAGTTTGCCTATGCCGCCCGTCAGGCATCCCGCGTAGCCTGGTTCATGGGACACGGCTTCGCCACCGGCCAGTTCCGCCAGACCAGGCCGGGCGTGTCGGACGTCACCCGCGAGCGTCCACGCGAGAAGGGTCCGGGGCTGGACCGCCTGATGCGTGATCTGGCCGTCTGCTTCCAGCTTGACCTGGATAATGTAGCGAGTGGCTACTATCCTTTGCCGCGTGACGCCGATGGTTCTCCGGCAGACCTTCTGCGCCGGTCGCGCGCCTTCATGGCCGACGTGCCGGTTGCGGCGGAAAGGAAGGCCAAGGGGGCTGGAACGGAAGTCTATTCAGCTGAAAAGGCTGAAGAATTGCCGGCCTACTTCCTGCAGAACTTCCATTACCAGACCGGCGGCTACCTGACCGAGGAATCGGCCGAAATCTACGACATGCAGGTGGATGTGCTGTTCTCAGGCTCCACCAACGCGATGCGCCGCGAGTGCCTGGTGCCGCTTTACCAGTGGATGAAGGGCAAGGACCAGCGCAAGGTGCACATCGCCGACATTGCTTGCGGTACTGGCCGTTTCGGTCGCTTCGTCAAGCAGGCGTACCCGCGGGTGCAACTCACCCTGTCGGATCTGTCAGAAGCCTATCTTGCAGAAGCCCGGCGGCATCTGCAGGATTATTCCGGCGTGAACTTCGAGGTCGCCAATGCCGAGAAACTGCCGTTCCCGGATGCTTCGGTCGATGTGCTGACCTCGGTCTACCTGTTCCACGAGGTGCCGCCCAAGGTGCGCCGCATCATCGCCAGGGAATGGGCAAGGGTTCTGAAACCGGGTGGCCGGCTGATCTTCATGGACAGTCTGCAACTGGGCGATACGCAAGGTTACGATGGCATGCTCAAGTCGTTCCCGGTGAACTTCCACGAGCCGTACTACGGCAGCTACATCAAGGAAGACCTCGCTTCGATATTCGAAGACGCCGGCCTCACCCACGCCGAAAGCCGCCCGGTGTTCCTGTCCAAGCTGGTGGTGTGCGACAAGCCGACCTGATCAGCAGCCAAGCTGGTCCGCGAGTTCTACAAAGCTGCCGGCAACTTGCGTCCAGGCCCCGTCGCGCGTGGGCTGGATCTTTACATCCGGACCAAACTCATTCGGCCGCAGCACATAAGCCGTCGCCATGCCAAGTTCCGCAGCAGCCTCCAGATCGTCTTGGTGCGCGGCCACCATCATGCATTCCTCGGGCTTGAGGTCGATGGCGTCAGCCGAACCCAGATAGGCCTGCGGATGCGGCTTGTAAGCCTGCGCCACTTCCGCGCCCAGCACCACGTCCCACGGCAGCTCGGCCCGCTTTGCCATGTTGGTGATCAGCGCGATGTTGCCGTTGGAGCACGGCGCAATGATGAACTTGGACTTCAGCCGCGTCAGCCCGGCAACCGAGTCGGGCCACGGGTCCAGCCGGTGCCAGGCGGTCACCAGACGGTGCCGGTCAGCGCCGGAAGGCTCGCCGAGGCCGAACTGGTGGCAGACCTCGTGCAGGTTTTCCTCGTGCAGCAGGTCGAGCCGGACGAAACCCCGGTTGCCCGAGCGGATGCGCTGCATGGCAGGTTGATACAGCCCGCGCCACACATCCGCCACCTTGTCCCATTCGGCAACGATGCCGCGTTCCTCGCCCCACGCACCCAGTTCCCGGATGATGCCGGAACGCCAGTCCACCACCGTGCCGAACACGTCGAACAAGAGCGCCTTGGTGTCATATCCGGCTGTCATCGATGGCGCCTCAGCCGATCTGGCCGCGATGGCGCAGGAAGTGATCGGCCAGCACGATGGCCATCATCGCCTCGCCCACCGGCACGGCGCGGATGCCGACGCAGGGGTCGTGCCGGCCCTTGGTGACGATGTCCGTTTCGTTGCCGTTCGCATCCACCGTACGGCGCGGCGTGAGGATGGAGGAGGTGGGCTTCACCGCAAAGCGGCACACCACGTCCTGTCCTGTCGAGATGCCGCCGAGAATGCCACCGGCATTGTTGGAAAGAAACCCCGGCTTGCCGTCCTTCATGCGGATCTCGTCGGCGTTTTCTTCGCCCGTTATGGCAGCAGCCTCGAAACCGTTGCCGATCTCCACGCCCTTGACGGCATTGATGCTCATCATGGCCGAGGCAAGGTCCTGGTCAAGCTTGCCATAGACCGGCGCGCCCCAGCCGGCCGGCACGCACGAGGCCACCACCTCGATCACCGCACCGCACGACGAA
This sequence comes from Alphaproteobacteria bacterium, assembly GCA_024642465.1. Classification (GTDB taxonomy): domain Bacteria; phylum Pseudomonadota; class Alphaproteobacteria; order Rhizobiales; family Aestuariivirgaceae; genus Anderseniella. The sequence goes on along the minus strand of JAHEBA010000121.1, from coordinate 675 downwards.
CCCGCCTTGCGGATGCCGTCGAGATAGGCTTCCCAGGCTTTCGCGGCTTCTGCATCGGGGCAGAAGAACGGATTGTTGTCCACCTCAGCCCAGTCCCAGTTTGCGCGGTTGATCTTGTGCGGGCCCATCTGGACGAGCGCAGCACGCACGGTGACTTTCGGAATGACCTTTCGCGCAACCGCACCGGCTGCAACGCGCGCAGCAGTTTCGCGTGCCGATGACCGGCCGCCGCCGCGATAGTCGCGAACGCCATACTTCTCGGTGTAGGTGAAGTCGGCATGGCCGGGCCGGAACTTGTCGCGAATCTCCGAGTAATCCTTCGACCGCTGATCGACGTTCTCGATCATCAACGCGATAGGCGTGCCGGTGGTCACATGGCCGCCGGTGCGATCGTCCTCGAACACGCCCGACAGGATCTTCACCTGGTCAGGTTCGCGCCGCTGCGTGGTGAACCGCGACGTGCCAGGCTTGCGCTTGTCCAGAAACGACTGAATATCTGCCTCGGTAAGCTTGATGCCGGGCGGGCAGCCATCCACAACGCAGCCCAGCGCCATCCCATGGCTCTCGCCGAAGGTGGTGATGCGAAACAGGTGGCCGAATGAGTTGTGTGACATGGATGGGCGCCCTCTTGGCTTTGGCTTTTAGGCGAGGGCGCCCTGTTCCGTCAAACGGATA
>JAHEBA010000038.1 GCA_024642465.1 Alphaproteobacteria bacterium | reverse complement strand
GTTGGTGGACCACTTCAGAGGGGGCACTCCACACACAGAGACTGGTTAGCGACAGACTGCACCCACCACCATTCATTGCTTCAGTCAAATCAGCAATTGCGATCGGCAGTTTCTGGCGCCGGCGCGCCTGGTCGCGGATCATCGAACCAGCACCCGCGCCTCGCCGGTTCAGCCATGGGCGGCCGCTTGCAGGGGGCGAAACCCGGTCTCAGGCGGAACGATGGAACCCTTCCAGATAGTCGATGGTGACAGGCGCTTTGGAGTGGCCGGTCTCCGGCTCGGCCAGATCATGCCTGATCACATTGACCGGCTTGACGCCCGAACTTGTTCGGGCGAGCTGCATGGTCGAATTGGAAGCTTGCTTTGCAACAGCAGACTGGGTCATGCGATTTCGTCCTCTTTGCTTGCAGCAACGCTGCCTGGGCCCCACTGCCACCGGGTCACGGCCTGGCACGGACAACACTGGAACTGACGAAACTTGTTGCCTTCGTGCCGGGCCGGAGCAAACCGGCTCCCTGCCCGGGCACCATCGCGTAATCATAAGTCGTTGTTGGCCCGCAAGGCAAATCATCGCGGCCAGATGTCCGATACAAGCCGTTTTTTGCCAGATAACGGTGGACATCCTGTGGGTAACCGATTCCTCCGCTCGCCGAGGTGAAATCCGGTGATATCCTGATGATGGTTCGGATGAGCATTGAAGTCCCTCGGGGCTCCAAAGGCTGGTCCAGAACCACAGGGAGGCGGGAAGTTGCTTCGGCAGTTTCTCGCCTTTTCTCTGTTGGTGGCAGGCTGCGTCCCAACCGGGAGACTAGCCACCCGCCTCCGGTAGCTGATGAGACTGTTTGGCATGCTGAACGCGGAGCGTCCGGGTTAGCGGCTGTAGAGTAACTGTTGCCGTTCAGTTCGTTACCAACCCGGCTGCAAAACTGTCATTCCCATTGGCGTAGGACGCCATCGGCAACCTGCTGAATACTGGCAGGGTTTGCGGCAAAGCGCCGGTGTCCGGCAGCGAGTTTTGTTGTACTGTCGCCGGGCTCGCGGCCTGTTCGCGCGCATCGAGCAAGACAATTCTCCGGCGTCCAACTGCTTCGTGAAGCCGGCCAATAATACAGGAGGCGCGCGCGTGACACCGCTGGTTCTCGTCCATGGCTTCATGGGTGGCAGCGATCAATGGGATGCACAACGGGCAGCGCTTGGCGGCGAGGTCCGGATCATTGCGCCGAGTTTGCCCGGCTTCGGCGGCAACGCCGGCATGACTGCGCCGGATACGATCAGCGGCTACACGGGCTTCGTGCTCGATGCACTCGACGTACAAGGCATCGGGGCATTCGACCTGCTCGGACATTCCATGGGCGGCATGATCGTACAGGAAATGGTGGCCATCGCTCCTGAGCGGGTGCGCAAGCTGGTGCTTTACGGCACCGGTGCCTTCAGCAACGCCGAAGGCCGCTTCGAGACCTACGAAGAGAGCAAGCGGCGCGCCACCGTGGAGGGTGCGCGGGCCACGGCGCGGCGCATCGCGGCCACCTGGTTTGCCGATGGCGAAAAGGCTCCCGGCTACGCCGCCTGTGCGGCCATCGCAGAACGGGCGTCACTGCAGGCCATCCATGCCGGGATAGATGCGTTCGGGAACTGGTCGCGGGAAAACAACCTGCCGAACATCAAGTGCCCCACGCTGATCATCTGGGGTGAACATGACCGCAGCTATGCCTGGCCGCAGATCGAGCAGCTGTGGCGCACCATTCCCGGCGCGAGCCTCGCGGTCGTGCCCGGCTGCGCACACGCAGTTCATCTCGAAAAGCCGAACCTGTTCAACCTGTTGCTGGGCGAGTTCATACTGACAGGCTGACGGGTGCCGGACGGGGTGAGGGAGGATAGCGAATGAAGATCGTGGTGAGCGGCGCCAGCCGGATGGAAGACGTGCCGGGGCTGGACGCGGCGCTGAAGGTTGCCGAGGTCGCATTCGCACCTGACGCGGATCAACTGGCCCGCCACCTCGATGGCAGCGACATCCTGCTGGGCTGGAACTTCCGGGGCCGCGACCTTGAAAGCCAGTGGCAGCACGCCGGCCGGCTCAAGTGGATCCACTGGTGCGGCGCGGGCGTCGATGCCGTGCTGTTTCCCGCACTGGTGGCGAGCGAAACAGGGCTGACCAATGCGCGCGGCATCTTCGACCGGGCCATGGCCGAGTACGTGCTTGGCTACATGCTGAGCGAGGTGAAGGGATTTCGCAGAACGTGGGATATGCAGGCTGCCCGCAGCTGGGACTTCCGCCTGACGCACAAGCTGGAGGGCAGCCGCGCAATCGTGTTCGGCACCGGCAGCATCGGCCATGAGATCGGCAGGCTGTTGAAGTCGGTTGGCGTGAAGGTCACAGGCGTCGGGCGCAGCCGCCGCAGCGGCGATCGCGTGTTCGGCGAGGTGCTTGCCTCATCCGCCGCGCTGACCGCCGTGGCCGACGCCGACTGGGTGATATCGGTGATGCCACTGACGCCAGACACCGAGAGCTATTTCGATGCCGCGTTCTTCGCCGCAATGAAACCGTCTGCCCGGTTCATGAACCTCGGCCGTGGCAGGTCCGTCGACGAGGCGGCGCTGCTTGCTGCCTTGACGGACGGCCAGATCGCCGGCGCGATGCTGGACGTCTATACGCAGGAACCACTGCCGGACGACAGCCCGTTATGGACCGCGCCCAACCTCACCGTGTCGCCTCACATGTCGGGCGACTACAGCGCGTCGCAGGCCGACATGGTCGCGCAGTTCCTGGCAAACCTCGACCGGTACATCGCCGGCGAGCCTCTGGCAAACGTGGTCGACAAGCAACTGGGCTTTGTCCGCAGCGATACCCCGCTAGCCTGACGAACAGCCGGCCTACTTGGTGCCGAACATGCGGTCGCCCGCATCGCCCAGGCCCGGCACGATGTAGCCGTGATCGTTGAGATGGCTGTCGATGGCAGCGGTGAACACCGGTACATCCGGGTGACCTTCGCGCAGCTGGGCGATGCCTTCGGGTGCGGCCAGCAGGCAGACGAAGCGGATGTCCCTGGCACCGGCCTGCTTCAGCCGGCTGATGGCGGCAGAGACCGAATTGCCGGTCGCCAGCATCGGGTCCACCAGCACCACCGGGCGGTGCTCGATGTCGTCGGGTAGCTTCAGATAATACTCCACCGCGGCCAGCGTCGACGGATCGCGATAGAGCCCGATGTGGCCGACGCGAGCGGACGGCACCAGGTCCATCATGCCGGCAAGCAGGCCGTTACCGGCGCGCAGGATGGATACAAAGCACAGCTTCTTGCCCGACAGGAACGGTGCCTGCATTTCGGTGATTGGCGTTTCGATCGTCCGGGTTTCCAGCGGCAGGTCGCGGAGCACTTCATACGCCAGCAGCAGCGAGATTTCATTCAGCAACTTGCGAAAAACGGCAGATGGAGTCTCCTTGTCGCGCATGAGTGAAAGCTTATGCAGAACAAGGGGATGGTCGATAACGGTAACGTGTTGAGTCATGTTTGCTGCCTCGCTTTTCGCTAGAATACAGACCCGTCGGAGACGATGGCAATGGGTGGGCCGCCGCCTGTGCGCAACTGGCTGGCGATGCGCCGCCCGGCCGCCCAGGTGCCGCCTTCAAGCACCGATGCCAGCGGCATTTCCCGCGCGGTCTTGCCCAGCCGCCTGCGCACCAGTGTGGCCACTTCATCGAGCAGCGCCACAGTCAGCGCGCGCCATTCCACCACCAGCTGGCCTGACGGCTGTTGCGGACGGTTCGCCTCTGCCGCATCTCGCAATGCCACGACCCCGGTATCGAGAAACAGCCCGCCATTGCGATACTCGGCAAGGCCGGTCAGGGCGTCCTGCCCGGTGATCTCCAGCCCCATCCGCTGCAGTGGTTCGAACAGTGAATAGGTGAGCCACTGGCTCAGTTTGTGAAACGGCACCAGCCCGTGCGGCGCAAGCGGATAGGCCCAAGTATCGCCGAGATTGCAGCCGGCAAGTTCCGTGCGGCCGGGCCAGATCGGGCCGAGGGCGGACAGCAGCGTCAGCAATATCTCGCGGGCTTCCAGCTGGTTCCCATTCGCCTTGCCGGCCAGATGATCGGCAATGCTGCCCAGCCACCCGCCTGCAAAAACTTGTGGAAGCGAAGCGACCCCCTGCCCCAACCGCGCAACCAGTGCCGCCCTGCCTTCGAGCCCCTCGAGCGGGTTATCAGCCGTCACCTGAAAGCCATCCGCGAGCTGGCCAGCACCGAAGGCGGCAAGTTTGTCAGCCGCGAAGGCACCGGCGATGAACATGTCGAGGCTGGCAAGCGCGAGGCCTTCCGAGCGGGCGAACGTCTTGCCGGTCCAGTCATCCGTATAGCGCCAGTGCGGACCAGCGCCGGCATCCAGCAACACCGAAATGATCGCCAGCTCGCACTCGGCCCGCGCGCGCTCTTCCCGATCCTTCAGATGAACATCGGCATAAGCAGCCCAGCGGTCCTCTCCTTCGAACACGAAGTGCCGCCAGCGCGCATGCGGCGGCACCTTGAGCGAGGGATAGTTGTCCCGGATGACATCGCAAACGAGTTCTGCGGCGGCGGGTAGCTGGTCCAGATCGATGGTGAAATGGGCGAGCCTGCCGTCCAGCCCAAGATCGAACAATGCGCGCGCCTGCTGCCGCACCGCTTCGGGCGTCAGCAGCCATTGGGCAATTTCGGCGTCAGTACTTGTCAAGCGCCCGCCCCTGCGGCTTCGACAGATCGTCGGACATCTTGACCGTGTCATCGACGTAATAGCCAGCCGCCTTCTTGGCATCCATCTCCACGCTGGCATCTGCGGGGATCAGCTCATCGGGGATCGGCACGCGGCTGAGGATCTCTATGCCCTGCGCGGCCATGGCGTCGAACTTCATGTTGGACATGGAAATCCAGCGGTGAATGCGTTTGATGCCGAGCCAGTGGAACACGTCCGGCATCAGGTCCTGGAAGCGCATGTCCTGCACACCCGCCACACACTCGGTCTTTTCGAAATAGGCAGCAGCGGTGTCGCCGGCCGGATTGCGCTTGCGGGCGTTGTAGACGAGGAACTTGACTACCTCGCCAAGTGCGCGGCCTTCCTTGCGGTTGTAGACAATCAGGCCTGCCCCGCCGTTCTGGGCCGACTTAACGCATTCCTCGATGCCGTGGGTCAGGTAGGGCCGGCAGGTGCAGATGTCGGACGCGAACACGTCCGACCCGTTGCATTCGTCATGTACCCGGCAGGCCACCTCGCGCTCGCCGTCCCACAGCGCCTCCACGTCGCCGAAGATGTAGAGCGTGATGTTGCCAATGGGCGGCAGGAACACCTTGAGGTCCGAGCGGGTCACCAGTTCGGGGAACATGTGGCCGGTGTATTCGAACAAGGCGCGGCGAAGGGCCCCCTCCTTGATGCCCAGGCGTTCAGCCAAGCCCGGCAGGTACCAGACGGGTTCGATGGCAGCCTTGGTGACGGATGCCTCGCCGGTTTCGAACAGCACCTTGCCGTCGGGCTTGACGCGGCCAGCGGCTATTGCTTCACGCATTTCAGGCAGCTGGATGCGAGCTTTGGTGATGGCGATGGTGGGGCGGATGTCATAACCCGCCTTCAGTTCGTCGGCGAACTCGTCGGCGACCATGTGACCCCATGGGTCGATGGAGACGATCTTGGTCGGATCGAACCACTGCCCGAACGGACCGATGGCCACCGGCGGCGAGGTGTTGGTGAGGTCCGGGCGGTGGATCGGGTCCAGCTTGCCGGCCGCAATGGCGAGCGCACGGTAAAGCCCGTAGGCGCCGGAATGCACGCCAACGACGTTGCGCTGCTCAGGCTTGTTCATGCTGCCGATGACCGGCCCGCGCTCTTTCGCGGTGGCCGCACCCCAGTTGATCGCAGGGCTCTTGGAGGCACCTTTCGGCGGGTGTGAGGTCAGCACGATATGCTTCGTCTCAGACATTGATGATCACCTGTCACCGTCCTTCGGAAGCAATTGATGATGCTTGAAAAGCAGGAATGCGTCTAGGGGCTGGCGAAGCTCAGTCTGATGTGTCCCGGACCTGTTCCGGGACTCAGTCTGGACCCCGGCACGCAGGCCGGGGTACAAGCAATTAGTCCTCCGCAATGTCCTCGTTCCAGAGCTCCGGCTTCTCGGCGATGAATTTCGTCATCAGCGCGATGCAGTCGGCATCGTCGGCGATGATGACCTCGACGCCTTTCGAGCGGAGGAATTCCTCATTGCCGCCGAACGTCGTGTTCTCGCCGACTACCACTCGCGGGATGCCGAACTGGATGATGGTGCCGGTGCACATCATGCAAGGCGACAGCGAGGTGTAGATGGTCATATCACGGTAGGACTTCTGCCGGCCCGCCTTCCTCAGCGCATCCATCTCGCCGTGGGCAATCGGGTCACCCCTCTGGACGCGCTGGTTGCGGCCTTGCGAAACGAGTTCATCGCCGCGCGCCAGCACCGAACCGATCGGGCATCCGCCTTCCTCATAGCCGGCCCTGGCCTCTTCATATGCGAGCCGAAGAAACTTCCTGTCGGTATCGGTCAGCATCCTCATCCCCTCACTTCAGAACCGGGCCATCATAGTAGGGCAGCTTCTCCACCCGTGGCGACCATGCTTGCGCTTCACGAAGACCGTCCATGTAATCGGCAATGTCCTCGAGCCGGGCGAACCAGACGTTCTTCGTCTTCATGGTCTCCTCGATCCACTTCTCCACCAGCCGCCAGCGGGCGAGCCTGCCGGTCAGGAACGGATGCACGATGAGCATGAAGAACCCGCCCGCGTCATAGGCCGCGTCGAACTCTTCCCAGAACGCCTTGAGCCCGTCGGACGGCGCCTTGACCGGCATCATGTAGCCGATCTCGGCGTAGTGCGCGAAGGGTGGCCAGTCGTCGGTGCCCCAGTGCACCGGCATCTCGTAAAGTTCGCCCTTATCTGTCCGCATCAGATAGGGAATGTCGTCGGCCATCAGCGAGCTTTCGTACTTGAAGCCGTGCTCGACCAGCAGGTCGATGACCGTCTGGTTGACGTTGTAGACCGGGGCGCGATAGCCGCGCGGCTTCACGCCTGCGATCTTCATGTGAACGTCCAGCGCGCGCTCGAACCACATGCGCTGGTCGTCCTTCGTCTCGATCGGGTCCTCGTGCAGGTAGCCGTGGTGACCGATCTCGTGGCCACCCTTGAGGATCATCTCGACCGCGTCCGGATACTGCTCCATGCACCAGGCCGGAATGAAGAACGACTGCCTGATCCCCATGCGCTCGTAGGTGTCGAGAATACGCGGGATGGCGACGGTCGGGCCATAGCGGCCCATGGTGATCGGGTAGAGCCGGTCGTGGGCGTCGTCCGGCCGCGAGATGTGGATCAGACTGTCGGCGTCCATGTCGAAGGTGATGGCGCAGGCGCACTTCGCCCCGTTCGGCCAGGGAATGGGATTGCGGATCATGGAGGTCAGCCTCCCGGCAGCAGGTGGGCGCTGGCGGCGGGCCAGCTCAACCACAGCAGTTCCGCCGATTTCAGGTCCAGCGTCGCCAGTTCACGCTCCTGCACCTGCACCTTGAACTCGGTGCCATCGCCAGATTCCAGGAACAAGGTGACCACCGAGCCGATGAACTCTTCCGAGATCAGCCTGGCAGCGACCGCGTTCTCGGCCTTTGGTTTCGAACCGGTCACGCGCACCAGATCAGCCGAAATGACGAAGGTCGCCTCTGCGCCCGGTTTGGGCATCGCGTCTGCCGTGACCGTGTAGCTGCCGGACGGCGCGTCGATCACGGCCTTCCCCTTCGACGCCGACTTCACCTTGCCGGAGATGATGTTGTTGCGACCCACGAACTCGGCCACGAAACGGTTGGCGGGCGCGCGGTAGATGTCCTTCGGCTGGCCCACCTGCGCCACTTCGCCGTTCGACATGATGACCACGCGGTCGGCCATGGCGAAGGCTTCGGACTGTGAGTGGGTGACGTAGACGAAGGTGATGCCAAGCTCGCGCTGCAGGTTGGTCAGCACCGACTGCATGCGGATGACGAGGTGGGCGTCAAGCGCGGACAGCGGTTCGTCCAGCAGCAGGATCTGCGGCTCCGTCACCAGCGAGCGGGCCAGCGCCACGCGCTGCTTCTGGCCGCCGGAGAGAGTCGAGATATCGCGCTCGGCAAATTCGCTCATGCCCAGCCGGTCCAGCCAGGTCAGTGCCTTCTGGTGGCGGGTGGCGGCATCCAGCCCGCGCATCTTGAGGCCGAACTCGACGTTCTCGCGAGCGTTGAGGAATGGAAACAGCGCCAGCGACTGCCACACCATCGGCGTGTCGCGCTCGTGCGGCTTGACGTTGTTCATCACCCGGCCATCCAGCCGGATCTCGCCTTCGCTCGGGCTTTCAAGGCCGGCCAGCATGCGCAGCGTCGTGGTCTTGCCGCATCCCGACGGGCCCATGATGGCGATGAACTCGCCCTTGCCGATCTCGAGGTTCATGCGCTTGACGGCGACGAAATCGCCGAACCGCTTGACCACGTTGTCGAACAGCAGCAGCGGTTCGCTCATGTGCCTGCCCCCTGTTTGGTACCCCTTGCGGTGCGCGCAAGGAACAGCAGTTGTGCCGCCACCACCAGCGTCATGGAGGTGAGGAAGACGAAGGTGCCGATGGCGTTGACCTGCGGATCGATGTTGCCGGTCACGATTTCGAGGATGACCACGGGAACAGTCTTGTTGAGGCCGGACACGAACCAGGCGATGGCGAATTCGTCGAACGAGACGGCTGCGCACAGGCAGGCGGCGGAGATGATGGCCGGCTTGCAGAACGGCAGTACCACGTGGCGCATGGTGGCCCATTCGGATGCGCCGAGATTCCAGGCGGCAGCCTCGAGATTCTCGTCCATCTGATTGAGTCTCAAACGAATTATCGCCATGGCGAAGGGTGCGGTGAGGACCGTGTGGGCGGCGATGATGGACCAGACCTCGCCCGATGCGCCGATGCGCGAAAACCATGCCAGCATGGCCAGCGCCATGATGATCAGAGGGATGGTCGGCGGCAGCAGGATGAGGGCAAGATAGGCGCCCTTGAAGCGGAAATTGTAGCGATAATCAGAGTATGCCGTGCAAAAGCCGAGGAATGTGGCAAGCACCGAGGTGCACACCGCGACGATGATGCTGGTCAACGCAGCCTGCCAGACATCAGGATCAGCGAGGATGGTCTGGTACCACTGGGTGGAGAATTCGCCCAGTGGAATGGTGGGGAATCTCTGTGAATTGAACGAGAACACCAGTGAGAAAATGATGGGAATAAACACGAATGTGAACACGACTCCCGCCCACGCTCGCAGGACCCACGTGACTGCGCGGTCGAGCGTCATGACCGGCCCCGCTTGTGGTAGGCAGCCGTAAGTGCGGCGAAGGCAACGGCGAACAGGGTGACCATCATCATGATGGCGACGACCGCCGCGCGTGGCCATTGCTGGCCTGACTTGGTGGTGTCGATGATCAGGATGGGCAGCGTGGGCGGCTTCGACCCGCCGAGATAATACGGCGCCACGAAGTCGCCGAACGACAGGATGAAGCAGAACAGTGCTGCAATGATCAGGCCCGTCTTCGCCAGCGGAATGACCACGCGCCAGACGGTGGCGAATGGCTTGCAGCCGAGATTGTGGGCAGCCTCGACCAGCCTTGTGTCGATGTTGGCAAGTGCGAAGGTCTGCAGGATCACCACCAATGGCAGTGTCAGGGTCATGTAGCCGACGATGGTGCCGAACTTGGTGTTGAGCATGGTGTAGGGGCCGAGGCCCACATAGCCCAGAATGGCATTGATCACGCCGCTTTCGGCCAGGATCACGTACCATGAGAAGGTGCGCACGAGGTAGCTGGTGAAGAACGGGATGATCAGCAGGAATATGGCCCAGCGACGCGCACTGTCCGACACCTTGAAGGCCAACGCATAGGCGGCGGGAAAGGCAATCAGCATGGCCACGACGGTCGACAGGCTGGCAAGTCCGAGGGTTAGCAGGTAGCTGTCCCAGAAGTAGCCCCGGCCGAGCATCTTCTCCCAGTTGGTGAACTCGAAAGCCTCGACCATGCGGTAGTTCTTCACCACGAAGAACGACATGGCGACCATGAACAACAGCGGCCCGACAAAGAAGATAGTCTGCCAGACGATGACCGGCAGCCGCCAGGTCATGGCGTAGAGGTCGAGGCTCTTCTTTTCCGGCGGGTTCATGCAGAACGCCTTGACTTCTGGGTCCCGGCACGGGGCCGGGACACAGATTTTTGTGGTCAGATCAGGCGTTCTTGTATTCGGACCAGAAGTCGTTCCAGTCCTCCAGGCTCTGCTGCTTGGGAATGTCGCGATAGTGGATGCGGCCTTCCTTGATCAGCGTGATCGGATCGTTTGGCATGCCGTCGACCTGCCCGGTGCGCTCGGCTTCCTTCTTGTCCACCTCGTTGAGCTTGGCGCGGCCAGCCTTGGTGATGCAGAAGCCCGGATAGGCTGCCATCTGGGCCGACTTCACCTGGCCTTCCGGCGACAGCATGTACTGGATGAACTTCTTGACGATCTCCTGCTTCTCGGAGCCCTTGCCGATGCAGTAGCTCTCGGTCCACTGGATGCCGCCTTCCTTCGGCACGACGGACGCGACGGGCGCACCGTCCTTCTCAAGCACACCGGTGATCCAGTCGCCGATGCCGCACATGGCCTGCATCTCGCCGTTCTTCAGCGAGTTGAAGGTGCCGCCGTAATCGAAGAAGCCGCCCACCTGCGGACGCAGGCTCATGGTGGTTTCCTTGACCGCCGCCCACTTGGTGTCGTCGAGGTCCCAGAGGCCAGCGCCGTTGCCGTTGGTCAGGCTCATCATGCCGAGCGACGGCAGGTGCCAGTCGAAGTGGCCAACCTTGCCCTTCACTTCCGGCTTCCAGAAGCACTTGTAGCTCTGGGCCTCTTCCGCCGTGATGGCGTTCTTGTTGTACGACACGCCAAGGTGGCCGCAGCGCACCATGACCGAGTGCAGCTTGCCGTCGGCCCAGTGGCCGGGGAACTGCTTGAAGTCGTCATAGAGCATGTCGTCGAAATTGTAGTCGGCGGCGTTGAGCTCCTCGATGTAGCCGGCGGCATTGAGCTGCTGCACGAACTCGGCGTCCGACAGGATGATGTCGTAGGTGCCTGCCGGCGACTGGGCGATCAGGCCCAGCATGTTGTCGCCGCCGGCATAGTACTTCGGCTTGAACTTCACATTGTTGGCCGCCTCGAACTCGCCGACGACGTCCGGTTCACCGTGGCCGTACCAGGCCAGCATGTTGATCTCGACCGTTTGCGCCCACGCGCGGCTCACGAACGGCATCGACAGCGCTGCCGCGCCGCCATACTTCAGCACGTCACGGCGCGACGGCGTCAAAACTGAATTCTTCCTGTTGCTGGCCATTTCCACCTCTCCTGCTTGAACACCGTACCCGGGCGATTGCCAGTGTGACGCCAGCTTTGCCAGATGGGCAAGATGCTGGTCAGCCAAACCCACGGAAAACGCTATGACAGCGCCGGGGATTGTGGAAATTTATCATCATAATGCAATGATAAGCTACGCTTATGCCTGTGCCCAAGAATGAGGCGGCGTGACCGATCCGGTGGCATCCACCAGTTCGATCAGGTGGCTGGCGACCGCGTGGCCCGGCCTGGCAAGCCGCGAGTGCTTGTAGAACAGGCCGATGTGCAATGGCGCGAGTTGTGGAAATCCGTCAGCAGGCTGCAGAACCTGCATGCCCGGCAGCAGTGTCGGCTGGGTCAGCGCCGAAACGCCGAGCCCGTCCAGGACGGCACGCTGAACCCCGCCAATGCCAGGGCTCGAATAGGCGATGCGCCAGTCGCGCCGCTTGCCGGTCAGCGCGGCGGTCATGCGGTTGCGGTATTCGCAGCCTTCCGGGTGCGTTACCAGCGGTACCGGTTCTCCCCGCGCGATAGAGAAGTCCTCGCGCGCCACCCAGACCGGTTGCTCCTGCCATTGCTGCACGAGGTATTGCTGGTCGCCGCCGGGAAACAGCGCAACGGTCAGGTCGATCTCGTCGCGGTGCAGCCGCTCCAGCAAGACCCGGGACAGGTCGCAATGGATTTCCAGCCGCACGGTTTCGCTGAGTTGCGCGTAGGCGGTCAGGCCGCGCTGCAACTGCCCCACCGCGAAGTCGATGGGCAGACCCACGCGAACCGCATCGTGCACCCTTGCCCGCTCGAACTGACCGACTGCCATGTCGTTCAGCCGCAGGATCTGGCGCGCGATCACCGCCAGCGCCTTGCCATCTTCGGTCAGTTTCATCTCGCGGCCAGACTGAATGATCAGCTTGTTGCCGAGCAGGTTTTCCAGACGCTGCATCTGCAGGCTGACGGCAGGCTGGCTGCGCCCCAGCACCTCTGCCGCACGGGTGTAACCACCGAGGTCGATGGCGGTAATCAAGGTGCGCAAAAGGTCGGTGGGCAGGTTGGTGGCGGCCATGACGATCGCATATCCAGTTTTTATGACTTCATTTGAAGTATAAATTTTTCCAATTGCGCAGCAATGGCTAGTTTCGCCGTCATGACACGCAACGAATTTCACAAGCTGTTCAAGGCCACCGGCCCGGTGGTGCTGCCGGTAATCCATGTACTGGACACGCCACGCACGCTGGAGAACGTTCGCGCCCTGGTGGGCGAAGGGGCGGCAGGCTGCTTCCTGATCAACCACGATTTCGGCGTCGAGCCGTTCGAGCCAATCATCCGCGACGTGCGCAATGCGTTTCCATCGCTATGGATGGCGGCCAACTTTCTCGCAGTAACGGGTCGCGATGCGTTTCCCGTTCTCGGGCGGTTGCAGGCGGAGGGCTGCATTGTGGATGGCTACTGGGCGGACGATGCCCGCATCGACGAGGCATCGGACCACCAGGCCGAGGCCGAGGAAATCGACCGGGTTCGCGCGGCCAGCGGCTGGACGGGCATGTATTTCGGCGGCACCGCGTTCAAGAAGCAGCGCGAAGTGTCGCCTGAACATTACGAGATTTCAGCGCGCAAGGCGTGCACCCACATGGACGTGATCACCACGTCTGGCGTGGCCACGGGCAAGGAAGCCGACCTCTCCAAGATCGAGGCTTTCCGGGCCGGCATCGGCGAGCGGCCGCTGGCGCTCGCCTCCGGCATCACGCCCGACAATGCGCCCGCCTATGCCGATGTGGACTGCTTCATGGTGGCAACCGGCATCAACCATCAAGGCAATTTCTACGATATCGATCCCGCGCGACTGAAACAGCTGATGCGGATTACCCGCAAACTTGGAGGAGGCACTTTATGATGAGCTCGCACGACAAGGGTCCTCGCGATGACCGCTGGTACCTGAACATCATGGCGCCCAACACCAAGGGCGAGAAGTTCGCCTGGCTCGATCCGACGTCGATCTACATCAACGGCGCGGCCTTCCACGATCTGCTGGATGACCTGGTGGCGGACCTGAACGGGCTCGAAGTGGACGTCGTAGGCGGACTGGATGCCATGGGCTTCGTGCTGGGCTCTGCGCTGGCGACCCGGTTGGGCGTCGGCTTCTTGCCCATACGAAAGGCAGGCAAGCTGTGCGTGGATACCGACCGGGTGACGTTCTCGAACTACTCCGGCCGCACCCAGGACATGGAGATGCGCACGCCCGCCTTCGCCCCCGGCACCCGCGTGCTGCTGGCCGACCAGTGGGTTGAGACCGGCGGCACCATGGACGGTGCGATCCGGCTGGTCGAGCGCCAGGAAGGCGTTGTAGTGGGCATGGCCGCCGTGGCCATAGAGGACAACGACGCAACTCGCGCCTATCGGCAGAAATACCGCTGCGTGGCCGGCGTGGTTCCGGGCTCGCGCTGGCAGAGCGAGTGCAACGCACAGGCGCTGTCGAGCTTTGCCAGCTACAAGCCGGAGATGGCATTTCCCGCCAGGCACGGGTGACCGGTCTTGTGGAATTGCGGCATCAACGCCGGTTGAAGTTCTGCCGCAGTTCGCCTGGTCCGTAAATGCGGGTATGGTCGATGCGGCACCGCACCCTGCCACCAGACGTCGGCACGGCCTGGTAGACGTCGCGCTGATAGACGCGGCGGCACGCCTCCCAGGCGCCTTCGCCGCCGTGGGCACGGATCGTCACCCAGATGGTGACCGGACCACCCTCATCGAGCATGGACCCGGAACCGAAATAAACCTGGGCGGCGGCCAGCCCGGCAGGAAGGCCTGCCGACAACGCGAGCATGGCAGCCGCGACGGCAGCTCTGCCAGATTTACTGGGCAGCAGCTTCATCGATGATCTCCATGAGAAGAGCTTCAACTTTCGCACCCACCGCTTTCGAGGCATCGTCACTGCGCACATCGGGTGCGCGATAGCCGAGGACCACCTTGCCCGGCGCATTGCGGGCTTCGTAGGCAAACACTAGATACGGGCACATGGAGAGATTGGACGGGTCAGCCGCCGATGCCTCGTGGGTCAGGACAGACGAGCAGAATTGCATGTAGCGTGCATTCAGGTAGGGCGTCTCCTTGACACCCGAGGCTTCTGCCGTGCGATCCAGCATGGTGTCGACATGACCGACGTAGTCGATCACCAGTCCACGATTCACAATGGCATCCTGCAGGTCCTGCAGAACGGAATCGAACGAGGCTTCGACTGTCTTCATGCGGTCTTCCTCGCCGTTCGCCATTGCGGGCGTGATGACGGCGCCGGCAAGCGAGAGAGAGACGGTGGCGGCGTAAATGGCTTTGCGGATCATGCTGTATTTCCTCCTGAGATGGCAAGCTAGCCCAAAGATGTCTGCCTCATTCGGCCTGTAGCGTGCGGATGTAGTCAACGAGCCCGGTAATGAGCATTTCAGCCGATGCGCGCGCTTCGGCATCGGTTTCGGCGCCAGGGGCTTCGGATGTCTGGTACAGCCGTTCGAAGCGCAAGCCCCATACCGGCATCTCGCGGGTGCCGTGGGCGCCGATCTCGCTGCGCCCGTCGATGACCTCGCGCACGTAATCGGCCGGGTATACGCCTTCGGCGCGCCTGGTCAGGTCATTCAGGCGGGGAACTTCGCTGGCCAGAACCGAGGCGACGGGGCCGTCGCCCGCGCCGGCGAGGCCGTGGCACGGTGCGCAGCTGGCCTTGAACAGCGCGGCCGCATCGAAGCCTTCGCGCGGGGTGGTTTCTGCAGCCGCGGCAACTGCTACAGGCAGCAGCGTTGCGGCGATGAGCAGGCTCAGGCGTGTGGTGCCCGGAAACTTCATGAGCAGTGATTTCCTTTTGCGTTCAGATGAAATCATGGTCGTGCACCATCACGTCGACCGGACCGCATGTCTCGAACTGGCCTGCCTCGAACTTGCGCCGGGCAACATGATGAATCTCGGAGGCCAGACGGTCATAGGCCTCGAGGAACAGTTCGCCCGGCAGCAGCCCGTCGACGGGCAGATCCGAGCAATGATGCTTGAGCGCATAGACGGTTACGCCGCAGGCCACGTCCTTGCCGCCGGAGCGGCCCTTGAAGCGGACGCACTGGCCGTCGAACAGGCGATCCTCGTCGCTGAATACAAGCTGAGCCATGTGTTGGGCGCCTCCTCCGTGGCTGAAGTCGTCTTATTTCTGCAGTGACTCCAGATACTTCACCAGGTTGTTGATGCGCTGGGTCGCCTCCTTCGCCGCAGTGCGGGCGTCCTCGATCAGGACGCCTTCGCCGACGGCCTGGTGCACAAACCAGGCCCCCCATACCGGCATTTCCGACGTTCCGTGCGAGGCCGGCATGTCGAGCCCCTCGATCTTCTTGTAGACCTGCTCGCGGTCGAACGTGCCACCATTGCGCTGGGCAATCGCCGTCAGGTCGGCGGGCTTGGTTTTGAGTTCGATGGCGACGGGGCCGCGGCCCCTTGCATCCTCGCCGTGACAGCCACTGCAATAGGTCATGAAATCCTCGCGGGCGGTCTCGAGTTCTTCGGGCGTGGCAGGCCCGGCAAGTCCGGCTTCAGTGGTTGCGGACACGGGCTGCACGCCCGTCAGAGCCAGTGCGGATGAAACCAGCAGCAGCCGCCAGACACGCAAAGCCGACATCGACAAATTCGCAGGCATGGGCTTCCTTCCCGGTTGGTGTGAACAGAACAATAGACCCGCTTGCACCTTCCACACATTGACGGAAGTCAACCCGCTCGCGGCCCATGGCAACCGGAAGCCGCTTGCCATGCCATCATACATTCAATAATTTGTATATTTGAAAGAACAGGACACCCAGTCCAGGGAGGACGTCATGATTACCCGCAGACATCTCATCGCATCGGCTGCCGCAGCAGGTGCCACCGCCAGCATGATGCCGGTGCGCAGCTGGGCACAGGCCAGCATGAAGCTCGGCGAGGCCAGCATCGACATCGTCAGCGACGGTCACCTGCAACTGCCCCTGTCGATGGTGCTGGGCCGCGTTCCGGAAGACCAGCATGCGGAATGGCTGAAGTCACACCCGGGCGATGTCGAGATGGTGAAGTCGCCGCTCAACCTCACGCTCTACCGGGACGGCGAGCGCACGGTGATGTTCGACGCCGGCTCGGGACCGAACTTCATGAGCAGCGCCGG
This sequence comes from Alphaproteobacteria bacterium, assembly GCA_024642465.1. Taxonomy (GTDB): domain Bacteria; phylum Pseudomonadota; class Alphaproteobacteria; order Rhizobiales; family Aestuariivirgaceae; genus Anderseniella. Next base: position 14,915 of record JAHEBA010000038.1, on the reverse strand, counting down.
CAAGCTTAAGGCTGCGCTGGATGCCATCGGCGTGGCCGCGGACGACGTGACCCACGTGGTGTTCACCCATGCCCACCCGGACCATATCTGGGGCGTGATCGACGATTTCGACGAGATGGTGTTCGCCAACGCCGAGTACAGCATTTCACAAGCCGAGTGGGACTACTGGTACGATCCGGAGACGGTCAACAAGGTGCCGGCTGAACGCCAGTCGTTCGCGGTGGGCGCCAAACGCATGATGGAGGCGATCGAGGAAAAGGTATCCCGCTTCACCCCGGACACCGAGGTTCTGCCGGGCATCGAGGCATTCGACACATCCGGCCACACGCCGGGACATACCTCGTTCGTGATCCATCAGGGTTCGGAAAGCCTGATGGTGGTGGGCGACGTGCTGACCAATGCGGAATACTCATTCTCGCACCCGGAATGGGAAATGGGCACAGACAGCGATGCGGCACAAGGCGTGGCGGCGCGCAAGGCGCTGCTCGACAGGCTGGCCGCCGACAAGACCAACCTTGTGGGCTATCACCTGCCGCACCCGGGTACCGGTCGGGTGGAGAAGAAGGACACCGGCTTCGTGTTCGTGGCGGATTGAGGGGCAGGACAATGAAGACTTCGATTAGGACGCTCATTGCAGCCGCAGTGCTTGCATCGACCGGCCTTGCACAGGCCAACGAGAACATTCCCGACCAATATCCGGCTTCACTGCTGTACTCCTTCCCCGTCGAGGTGATCCCCAACGTATGGAGTTCCATCGGTGCCACGGCGCCGCCGACCTACGAGAATGCGGGTCACAACAACAATCTCAGCTTCATCGTCACCGGCGACGGCGTGATCGTGGTGAACGGTGGCGGCAACTACGGGCTTGCCGAGGCGCTGCACAAGGAGATCAAGGCCATCACCGACCAGCCGGTGAAACTCGTCATCAACGAGAACGGCCAGGGTCACGCGGCGCTGGGCAACTGCTACTGGGCGGAACAGGGCGTGAAGATCCTGGCGCACGAAGACGCCGCGCACGAATTTGAAAAGACCAGTCACCAGGTCAAGGAATCCGCCGAGCGGGTGCTTAAGGAGCGCGCCGAGAAGACCTGCATCCATGTACCGGACGAGACGTTCTCCGACAGGCAGGACATCTCGATGGGCAACATGAAGGTGGAGGTGCTGCACCTCGGCCCCGCCCACAGCCCCGGCGACATCCAGGTCTGGCTGCCGGAAGAAAAGCTGGTGATTGCCGGCGACATGGCCTTCCATGAACGCCTGCTGCCGATCTTCGACGATACCGACACGGCGGCCTGGATCGAGACCTGGGAAAACGAGTTCGAGAAACTGGGCGCAGTGTACGTGATCCCCGGTCACGGGCACCCGACCAACATGGCGCAGGTGCGGCGGTATACGCACGACTACCTCGTCTATTTGCGCGGCAAGATCCGCGAGCACATCGACAATGGCGGCGGGCTTGACGAAGCATTCTATGTCGATCAGTCGCCGTACAAGCACCTGCATACATTCAACGAACTGGCGACACGCAATGCCGGTCGGGTGTTCCAGCAGATGGAGTTCGAGTAGGACTTGATCGAACGTATCGTTTGATATAAAGAACGTTCTGGATTGCAGCGCGAACTGCCGCGCTGCCTGCGGGCCGGAGCGTCAACATGATCGAACAGCTTGAACTTCTGCGTGAACAGCATGGAACCGCCATCCTGGTTGTTTGGGGGGCCTTCCTCGTAGGCGTTTTCTTCGGTTTTGTCTCAGAATTCAGCCGCTATTGCGCCCGCGCCGCGCTTGCCGAGTGGGCTCCGGGCAATGAAGGCGCTCAAGCTGCCGAAATCGGCCGGCCGCGCACCAAGCAGTATCTCGCCGCAGTTCTGGTTGCGCTGGCTGGCACGCAAGTCCTGTTCGCTTCTAAGAACGTCGATCTTGCACAGTCGATCTACTGGTCCGTGGGCATCCAGCCGCTGGCGCTGGTTGCCGGCGGCCTGCTGTTCGGCATCGGCATGGTACTGGCGGGCGGTTGCGTGAGCCGGCTGCTGGTGCTGGCGGCTTCGGGCAACGGACGGGCCGTGGTGACGCTGCTGGTAACCGGGATTGCCGGCTACGCGACGCTGCGCGGCATTCTCTCCTACCCCCGCATCTGGCTGGAAGGCGCGTGGGCCACCGGCAACTCGCCGGGTGCGCTGTATGAAGCCGGCGCTGTTTCGCATCTTGCCGTGGCCGGGACCATTGCCGCCCTGGTGCTTGCCGCTCTCGCGGTACTGGTGGTGCGTACTGGTGCGCGCGGCGTGCTGACCGGCGCGCTGGTCGGGCTTGCCGTCACCGGCGGTTGGGCCGTGACCGGGATCGTTGGCGCCGACGAGTTCGAGCCGACACAGCTTGCCTCGCTCAGCTTCGTCGCACCTGCCGCTGAAACCATCCAGTACCTGATGATCTTCACCGGCGACACCATCCGCTTCTCCATTGCCTTGCTCGGCGGGGTTCTGCTGGGTGCATTCGTGAGCGCCCTGATTGGTGGCCGGTTGCGCTATCAGGGGTTCCTGACCGAGGGCTCGCTGGTTCGGTATCTCGCCGGCGGTCTGCTGATGGGTTTTGGCGGCGTGACCGCGCTTGGCTGCTCGGTCGGCCAGGCGCTCACCGGCGTGAGCACGGCCTCGCTGTCATCCGTGATTGCGATGCTGGCGATTGCTGCGGGCGGCTATGGGGCAATGGCATGGCAGGCACACCCACAGGCAGCGGCGGATGCGCCCACCCGGCTTCAGCCGGCTGAATAAGATCTTGGCGGCCGTCAGGTTGAAGTGATGCTGCATCTGCAATATTGCGATGCAGCTTGACTTCCATCCGAAGTCACCGAAGCATTCAAATAATAGAAAGACAGAATAAATAGCGGGAGGAACGCATGAAGGCTGTTGCACTGGCGGCCAGTGTGCTGGGGGCAACGAGCGCCAGCATTCATGCAGAGCAGATAACCGGCGACATCGAATACGGCCAATACCTGTCGTCCGAGTGCACCTCCTGTCATTCCAACCAGCACACCCAGCAGGGTATTCCGAAGATCGCAGGCTACACGGCCGAGGCGATCGTGACCTTGCTTCACGCCTACAAGAACAAAGAGCTTGAAAACGTCACCATGCAAACTATCGCTGCACGGCTGGACGACGAAGCCATTGCGGCGCTGGCCGTCTACTACGCAAGCCTGCCCTGACGGCGCAGGCTCGCGGTATGACGAGTATTTCAACGGGAGGAAGACAATCATGACAATCATGAACAGACGGCATTTCAGTGCGTTGTTTGCCGGCGCCTCGGCAACTGGCATTCTGGCAGCGCCCAACATCGCCCGGGCGGCCAAGCCGCGCGTGGTTGTGGTCGGTGGCGGCGCAGGCGGCGCAACCGCGGCGCGCTACCTTGCCAAGGATTCGAAAGGCGCCATCGACGTGACCATGATCGAGGCCTCGAAACGCTACTACACTTGCTTCTTCTCCAACCTGTATCTCGGCGGGTACCGCGACTACGATTCGATCGGTCATGGTTACGAAAACCTCGCCTTCGGCCACGGCATCAATGTTGTGCATGACTGGGCAGCCTCGGTCGATACGGCGGTCAGGAAGGTGATGCTCGCGTCGGGCGCATCGGTTAGCTACGACAAGCTGGTGTTGTCACCTGGCATCGACATGAAATACGACAGCATCGAGGGTTACTCGGTCGACGCACAGGACGTGATGCCCCACGCCTGGAAGTCGGGCACGCAGGTGCAGTTGCTCAAGGCGCAGGTGGAAGCAATGAAGGAAGGTGGAACCTTCGTCATGGTGGCGCCGCCAAATCCGTATCGCTGCCCGCCCGGCCCTTACGAGCGCGTGTCGATGATTGCCAAGATTCTCAAGGCGAAGAACCCGACCGCCAAGATCATCGTCCTCGATCCAAAGGAGAAGTTCTCGAAGCAGGCGCTGTTCCAGGAAGGCTGGCAGAAGTACTATACCGGCATGGTCGAATGGCTGGGCCCGGACGTGCACGGCGGCATCAAGTCGGTGAACCCCGAGACGATGGAAATCCTCACGGACATCGACACTTTCAAGGCGGATGCGGCGACCGTCATTCCGGCGCAGAAGGCCGGCTCAATTGCTTTTGCAGCAGGCGTGACCGAGGGCGACTGGGTGCCGATCAACCCGGCAAACATGGCTTCAAAAGCAAATGCCGACATCTATGTGCTGGGCGACGCGACGGTGGCGGCAGCAATGCCCAAGTCCGGTTTCTCCGCCAACAGCCAAGCCAAGGTGGCCGCCAATGCCATTCGCGGAGAGCTCACAGGGTCGAAGGTGTTCGAGGCCCGCTATGCCAACACCTGCTGGAGCCTGATCGCCGACAACGACGGGGTGAAGGTGGGCGCAAGCTACAAACCGGGCGAAGGCAAGATCGAGGCGGTCGATACCTTCATCTCGCAGACAGGCGAGGATGCAGGCCTGCGCAAGGCCACCTACGAGGAATCGGAAGGCTGGTACACCTCGATCACCCAGGACATGTTCAGCTGATCTGCCGTCAACTGGCCATGCAGATCAGAAAGGGCGCGCCGGCAAAGGGGCGCCCTCAAGCACTTGAAAGCCGAGCTGAGGCTGTTACTGGTCCTGGCGTTCGCGTGGACTGAAATAGTAGGCGATGTCGGCAATCAGATCGCGCAACGTGCCATGTACCAGGACCTGCAGACCAAGCCACGCTCCGCAGAACATCGACACGAGCGCAACCGGCGCCGTCCAGGCCAGCACGGAGGCAGCAGACATGCCCTGGCCGACGGTGCATCCCATGGCAGTCACACCGCCGAAGCCCATCAGCGCCCCGCCATACATCTGGCGGCGCATTTCCCTAGCATCATCACAAGCTTCCCAGCGGAAATAGCCCTGGCAGATGGTGGTGAGGCAGGCCCCCAGAACGACACCTGCGACCGCGCCGACACCGAACTCCAGCGATGCGCCGGTGGCCGTCATCACGTACATAAGCGCATCACCCGGCGCGCCCGTGAAGGTAAATGATTCAAGTCGGTGTGGCTGGAAATCATCATGGGCAAGGTAGCCGGTGGCAAACCAGCCGAAGACGATGGTCAGTCCCGCCACCACTCCCGCCACAAAGTAGCGCCGTTCGCGGCGCAGGTCACGGCTAAGCATTGCCGCTGCGGCCACGACAAGGGCAATGAAGTAGGCCCAGGTATGGACTTCGCCACCGAAGGTGCGTGAGGCTGCATGGGCAACGCCGGCTGCCTCGTCTAGTTGTAACGGCAAACCAAATAGCCAGACGCGGACATAGGCAGTCAGCCCGCTCATGGTGGCATAGGCCACCACGGCAAGTGACAGGAAGGTGACGAAGGACTTGAGGTCTCCACCGCCAATGCGCGCCAGCGTGCCGTATCCACAGGTGCCGACCAGTGACATGCCCAGGCCAAACAGGAAGGCACCGAAGGCCGTAGCGATCAGCGTTGTAGGTGAGAACAGATAGAAGCTTCTATCGAGGTCGATGAGGCCCGCGTGGTCCAAGCCGAAGGTGCCGGCAATTGCAACGGCAATCGCAAGGCCCCAGGCTGCCAGCCGGCCGCGGCTGTTACCCAGAGTGGCGTCCTCGATGGCGCCCAGCGTGCAGAAGCGGCCCCAGCGGGCGGCAAATCCGAGTGCCGCTCCTCCGGCCAGTCCGCCAAGCGCAGCAATGGTGCCCGGCGAGAGTTCCTCCATCCCGTGCGTTCCTCACTAGCGGCAATCTTGCGCTGCCTTGAAGCGGCGGGGAGACACTTCCTCCCGCCAATCCGGTCCATGGCCGGAGATCGCGTCAGCCTAGCACGATTGCTTGCTCTCGCAGAACATTTCGTACAGCAGCGCGATCATCTGCCGGACGCGGGGGTCAGCGATGGAATAAAAGATGGTCTTGCCCTCGCGGCGCGTATTCACGAGGCCTTCTAGCCGCAGCCGGGCGAGTTGCTGGGAAACCGCCGCCTGCCGGGCAGACAGCAGTTCCTCGAGTTCCGTGACAGTGCACTCGCCATCAGACAGCCTGCACAATATCGCCAGCCTGCCCTCATGGGCGAGCGCCTTGAGGAAGTCGGTCGCATCCTTTGCGCTCGACATCATGTCGTCGAGAATTGCCTCACTGTTGAGGTCCAGTGCCATGCTCATCACATCACGAGTCCTTTCAGCTCTCATGCTCAGGACGGCGATCCGCTTTGCGCAGCCTCGCCAATGCCCGGATAGACCTGCTGTAGAATTTCCTGCAGCATCGGCCAGAAAAAGTGTCCGCCAGGGTAACCCTGGATACGCCCAATCTCCCGTCCTTCATGCCAGACCACGAAGGTTGGTGTAAACCGTCCCACCATCAGGCCAGTCAGGTCTTCCGGGAGCTTCTGGTGAATATCGACTCGGCGAAGTGGCGCAAACTTGCCCTCGGTGGTTTTGGAATATGCAACGCCGACTTCTTCGTTCCATACCTTGCACCACGAACAGCCAGCCTGCTCCAACATCAGCAACTCGGCAGCGCGCGACGGCGCCTGCCACAAAATCATCAACGGCAAGGCAATCAGCGCAGCTATCAAACCGTGATAAAGTGTTTGGCGCATGAATTCCATAGTTGCCAGTTTACAACAAATTAGAAAACATGAATATGAATTTTATACCCATCTCGTTGGAGCAAAATCGTGGGGCTTGAAGTTACATTCTTCGGCGCGCTTCTGGCGGGCCTGCTTTCCTTCGCCAGCCCCTGCGTTCTTCCGCTGGTGCCACCTTACCTCTGCTTTCTTGCGGGCACTTCCATCAACGAACTGAGCGATGAGCACATGCCGGCCGCCGCCTGGCGCAAGGTCGTGTTGTCGGCCGTCGCCTTCGTGGCGGGCTTTGCCACGGTGTTCGTCGCCATGGGGGCCAGCGCCTCGTTCCTCGGCAGTTTCATCACCCGCCACCTCGATACGCTGTCGGTCATCGCCGGCATCATCATCATCATCCTCGGCCTGCACTTCCTCGGCGTGTTCCGGATTGCCTTCCTGTACCGCGACTTCCGGATGGAGGGGCCGAAGAAGTCCGTGGGACTGGTCGGTGCGTACGTGGTGGGGCTGGCATTCGCGTTTGGTTGGACGCCGTGCGTCGGGCCGGTTCTGGCGGCGATCCTGTTCATCGCTGGCCAGCAGGCAGATGTGGTACGCGGTGCGTTGCTTCTGCTGGCCTATGCGCTGGGCATCGGCATCCCGTTCATCGCGGCGGCCGTCTTCTTTCGCCCGTTCATGGATGCCATGAAGCGGCTGCGCAAGCACATGGGCGTTATCGAAAAAGTGACTGGCGGATTGTTGGTCCTGACAGGTATCCTGTTCATCACAGGCGCGATGTCATGGTTCTCGTACCTGATGCTTGAGTGGTTCCCCGGACTGGGCACAATCGGATAACCGGGTAGCATATGCCGGACTTGGAGGAGAAATTATGCGTTCGCTTTTGGCTTTCATCCTGCTTGCAGCCGCTTTCGTAACGCCGACATCCGCCGCACAACTGGGTGAGGACGGACTGCACAAAGAAGCATGGTTCGCTCACACTTTTCGCGATCTCAAGGAAGACCTGACACAAGCCAATTCCGAGGGCAAACGCCTGGCCATCATCTTCGAACAGCGTGGCTGCAGCTACTGCAGAGAGGTACATGAAAAGGTTCTATCAGATCCGGAAGTGCGCGACTTCATCAAACAGAATTTCATGATGGTTCAGTACAATCTGCACGGCGACGAGGAAGTAAGTGACCTGGATGGAGAAACGCTTACCGAGAAGACTGCGGCGCGCAAATGGCGGGTGATGTTCACACCCACTATCTTCTTCTTCCCAGAGGAAGCTGATGAGAGCAAGGACCTCGGCTCCCAGACCGTGGCGGTGATGCCTGGCGCCTTCCACAAAGGGACTTTCCTCGACATGTTTCAGTGGGTCCACTCGAAGGGCTACGAGACAGACGAGGACTTTCAGCGCTACCACGCCCGCCGCATCATCGAAAGGCGCGAGGCCGGCAAGAAGAACACGGACTGAACCGCCAGCCAGGCAATTGAGCGGATTTGATTGGGTTGGTGGTCAAGTTTTTTTGCAACAGGGCGGAACACTAGAACCTATTCAAAAGTGTGAATTCATCTTGCCTGTGCAAGTTCGCTGCTCTAGTGTGTGGAAAACAAAGCACAGGAATGGAGGAAACTTATGAGGGCATCCTTGCATAGTGCTGTCGCAGGCTTGGGGCTGGCCATCGCCATCGCCAGCGGAGCGACGGCTGCCGAAGTGGCACCGGCGGATGTGAAGTTCACTGAGGACAATACGGTGGAAGCATCGCTGACCGGAACGCCCGGCGATCCGGCGAAAGGCCGCGAAGTCTTCGCCGACCGGCGGCTAGGCAACTGCCTGGCGTGCCATGCCAATACCGACATGAAGGACCAATTGTTCCATGGTGATGTCGGACCGTCGCTCGACGGTGTTGCAAGCCGTTGGAATGAAGTACAGCTGCGCGCCATTCTCGTCGACTCCAAGAAAGTGTTCACAGACGCCACGGTCATGCCTGGTTTCTACACGCTGAATGTTGGCATCAATGTGCGCGAGGAGTCGGTTGGAAAGACCATCATCAGTGCACAAGACGTCGAAGATGTGGTGGCCTACTTGGCCACGCTGAAGGAATAGGAGAAAAGCCATGCAACTTACCAGGAGACAGACGCTTGGACTGGCTGGCGGTGCCGCAGCTGTCGTAGTAACCGGTTTCCAGGTTACCACGGCATTCGCCAGCGCGGAGGATGCCACCAAGCTCATTATGGAATTCACCGGTGGCAAGGAGCCTGCATCCGGCAAGATTACACTGACCGCGCCGGAAATTGCCGAAAACGGCAATACCGTGCCGATCTCCGTGTCGGTTGAAAGCGCCATGTCGGGCGACGACCTGGTAGACTCGGTCATGCTGGTCGCTGATGGGAACCCCAATCCTGCCGTCGCCACCTTCCACTTCACCGAAATGAGTGGCACAGCTGCAGCTACCACCCGCATGCGGTTGGCTAAGACCCAGAACGTGATCGCTGTCGCCAAAATGAAGGACGGCTCGGTGTTCTCCGACACCAAACTCGTCAAGGTCACCATCGGCGGCTGCGGCGGCTAAGGCATTCGGAAAGGAATAACGAAAATGGCAGATTCAAAACCACGCGTGAAAGTGCCGAAGTCCGCGAAGGCGGGCGAGGTCATCACTATCAAGACGCTGATCAGCCACACCATGGAATCGGGTCAGCGCAAGGACAAGGATGGCAAGATCATCCCGCGCAAGATCATCAACAAGTTCACCTGCGAGTTCAATGGAAAAAAGGTGTTCGAATGTGACGTCGACCCTGCTATCTCGGCCAACCCGTTCTTCGAGTTCACCGCCAAGGTGAATGAGAGCGGAACTTTCAAGTTCAGCTGGGTCGATGACGACGGAACGATTTATACCGACGAAAAGAAGATCGAAGTTAACTAAGGCAGGCAAACTGCGGGGACCGGACCGGAAACGGTCCGGCTTCGGGCAACGATCCGGGAGGAAACCTAAGTGAACAAATATCTGAAAATTGCCGCAGCTGCCGTTGCCTGCGCTACCGTTCTCGGCGTCGGTGGCCTGATGGCTGATCCGATTAACGAGACGCTGACGATCGACGGTCAGGAAATGGTGTCACGCACCAAGGCACCGGAAGGCCATCCGTTTGACGAGGTCTATTCGGGCTGGCTGTTCCGTACCGAGGAGACACGTGCCCTTCAAACCGACACCTTCAACAACCCGGCAATGCTCGGCGTAGAAGTTGGCGAAGCAATCTGGAACACGGTCGACGGTAAGGAAGGCAAGTCATGTGCCTCATGCCATGGAGATGCGGCAGAAAGTATGAAGGGCATCGGGGCCAGCTATCCGAAATGGGACAAGGACGCGAACCGCCCCATCAACATCGAGTTGCAGATTAACAAGTGCCGCGAAAACAATATGGGGGCAGAGCCCTATCCATTCGACAAGGGTGGCCAGAAGGAGCTGACCGCCTACATCAAGCACCAGTCGTTGGGAACGCCGGTCAAGATTGATCTGAGCCAAGGCGAACTTCAGTCGTGGTGGGATAAGGGTAAGGAGCTCTATTACACCCGTAATGGTCAGTTGAACTTGGCTTGCTCCAACTGCCATGAAGACCTGATGGGCAAGATGATACGCGCCGACCACCTGAGCCAGGGCCAAATCAACGGCTTCCCTACCTATCGCCTGAAGAGCGGGGGGCTGGTCTCGGTGCACAATCGCTTTCGCGGCTGCATTCGTGATGTGCGGGCCTCGTTCCCGAAGGCGTTCTCGGACGAGTTGATGGCGCTTGAAGTTTACGTGACCTGGCGCGGCACCGGCCTGTCGGTGGAGACTCCCGGAGTCCGCCAGTAAGCTAGTACAGCAGAAGACGACTACGGCGGGCAGCTGATCGCATCTGCCCGCCCATTTTTTTAGCTCATGTCAACTGACAACAGAGATTCGCGACCATGTTCACCAGAAGAGACTTCCTACAATATACGGTCAATGCCTCAATTGCGCTGGGCGCGGCGGCTGGGTTTTCCGGCAACTTTTCGCGTGCGCTGGCGCAGCAGAAGCTAACCCAGGACGATCTTCTGAAGTTCGACTCCAAGGGCCAGATCACGCTGTTGCACTTCACCGACGTGCACGCCCAGCTCAAGCCGGTGTTCTTCCGTCCGCCGGATACCAATATCGGCGTCGGCGATTATGCTGGCATCCCGCCGCACTTGGTGGGCGAGGAGTTCCTCACGCACTTTGGAATTGAAGCTGGCAGCCCACTAGCGTACGCCCATACCTATCTCGACTACGTGAACCTGGCCAAGACCTATGGTCGCCTTGGCGGGCTTGATCGCACCGCCACACTAGTTAAAGCCATCCGTGCAGAGCGCGGCGACGACAAGGTTTTGTTCCTCGACGGCGGTGACACTTGGCAGGGCTCCTACACCTCGCTAAAGACCAACGGCCAGGACATGGTCGATTGCATGAAGATGCTGAAACCCGATGCGATGGTCGGCCATTGGGAGTTCACCTTCGGTGCCGAACGCGTCATGGAGATTGTGGAGAGCATGGGGTATCCGTTCCTGGCCTCCAACATCTACGACAATGAGTGGGACGAGCCGGTGTTCGAAAGCACCGCAATGTATGAAAAGGGCGGCGTAAAGGTTGCGGTGATCGGACAGGCCATGCCTTATACCCCGATTGCCAATCCGCGCTGGATGTTCCCCAAGTGGTCGTTCGGCATCCGCCCGGAAGCGCTGCAAGCTAATGTCGACAAGGCGCGCGAAGAAGGAGCGGAAGTAGTAGTGCTTCTGTCTCACGACGGCTTCGACGTGGATCGTAAGCTAGCCTCCGTTGTTTCCGGCATCGACGTTATTGTCACGGGTCATACCCATGACGCCATTCCGCATGCCATCGAGATCGGCAACACTCTGCTGTTGTCGTCCGGTTCACACGGCAAATATCTGGGTCGCATCGACCTCGAAGTGAAGGACGGTAAGGTGGTCGGCCATTCGTCTAATTTGATTCCTGTCTTCTCCGACGTGATCACGCCGGACCCCGAAATGGCTGCCAAGATTGACGAGGTGCGCGCGCCCTACGAGGCCGAATGCCAGCGCGTCATCGGGCGCACTGAGGACCTGCTCTACCGACGCGGTAACTTCAACGGCACTTGGGATGACCTGATTTGCCAGGGTATCATCGAGCAGCGCGACACTCAGATCGCACTATCGCCGGGCTTCCGTTGGGGTACCACACTTCTGCCAGGCCAGGACATCACCATCGACGATCTCTACACGGAAACATCGATGAACTACCCGTCGGTCTATCGGTTGGAATTCACCGGCACACAATTGAAAGAAATCATGGAAGACGTCTGTGACAACCTGTTCAATAAGGATCCTTTCTTCCAGCAGGGCGGCGACATGGTCCGCGTGGGCGGCATGAGTTATACGTGCGCGCCGAATGAGGAAATGGGCAACCGGATATCCGATATGCGGTTGACGTCAACGGGCGAATTGCTAGAGCCGGACAAAAACTATGTGGTCGGCGGCTGGGCCTCAGTGAATGAAAACGTTGAAGGCCCCGCCATTTACGACCTCATGGAGAAGCACATCTCCGAGAAAAAGGTCGTCAAGATGCCAGAGCAGTCTACGGTTGCCGTGAAAATGTGAAGCGCCAGGACTTTCATATTCACATAAAAGAATGTATTGTTGTGATCATCTGGTGAGGAGATAGCCCGATGACGGAAAAATCTGCAAAACCCCAAATTACATCCACTAGTCGACGTACTTTCCTGGGTGCAGGGTTGGCGCTCGGCGGTGCCGCCATTGCGGGCAACACTGCCCGGGCTGCCCAAGGCGAGGACGTCATTCTCGAGAAACAGGCCTGGAGCCAGTACTTGGGCGATGGCGTCGATGCGCGCCCGTACGGGCACCCGTCCGAGTTCGAAAAAGATGTCGTGCGCCGTGACGTAGCGTGGCTGACCGCCGACCCGGTGTCGTCAGTGAATTTCACACCGCTGCACGAGCTTGATGGTATCATCACGCCAAATGGTCTGTGCTTTGAACGCCATCATGCTGGTATTGCCGAAGTGGACCCATCAAAGCATCGGCTGATGATCAACGGCTTAGTTGATAAACCGTTGGTATTTACCATGCAGGACCTGAAACGTTTCCCTCGGCGCAATCACGTTTACTTCCTCGAGTGCGCAGCCAACTCTGGTATGGAGTGGCGCGGTGCGCAGCTCAATGGCTGCCAGTTCACCCACGGCATGGTGCACAACGTCATGTACACTGGTGTACCGCTCAAGTATCTGCTGGAAGAAGCCGGCGTAAAAACAAACGGCAAATGGGTAATGCCAGAAGGAGCGGATGCCTCGGCTATGACCCGCTCAATCCCGATGTTCAAGGCGCTGGAAGACTGCCTGGTCGCCTTCAAGATGAATGGCGAGGCATTGCGTCCCGAACAGGGCTACCCGCTGCGCCTAGTGGTGCCGGGTTGGGAAGGTAACATGTGGGTGAAGTGGCTGCGCCGCATCGAGGTGGGCGATGAACCGTGGCACCACCGCGAGGAAACGTCGAAGTACACAGACCTTCTGGAGAACGGCAAGGCGCGCCGCTTTACCTGGGAGATGGACGCCAAGTCAGTGATCACCAACCCGAGCCCGCAGGCGCCACTGCTGCATTCCAAGGGCCAGACCGTCATCACCGGCGTGGCTTGGTCAGGCCGAGGCACTATCGAGCGCGTAGATGTCTCGTTGGATGGCGGAAAAAACTGGCGCCCCGCCCGGATTGACGGACCGAGCCTCGACAAGTCGATCCACCGTTTCTACTACGATTTCGACTGGGATGGCTCGCCGCTTTTGCTGCAGTCCCGCGCCATGGACTCCACTGGCTACGTGCAACCGACCAAGGCGGAGTTACGCGCTGTGCGTGGCACTAACTCGATCTATCACAATAACGGTATCCAGACCTGGCACGTAATGGCCAACGGTGAGGTGGAAAATGTCGAAGTCTCTTAGAACTCTCGCGATCGGCTTTGCCGTCATAGGGTCGGTTACCCCTGCCCTTGCCGGCAATTTCAACCTTGGGCGTGACGCCACCGCAGACGAAATTGCCGCTTGGGATATTGACGTCCGTCCGGACGGGGCTGGGCTGCCCCAAGGTAAAGGAACGGTTGAACAAGGCGAGGAGATTTTCGCAGAGCAGTGCGCAGCCTGTCACGGTGACTTTGGCGAGGGCGTTGACCGTTGGCCGGTCCTGGCTGGAGGTCAAGACACACTCAAATCGGACCGCCCCGTCAAAACAATCGGATCTTACTGGCCGTTCGCCTCGACCGTCTTCGATTATATAAACCGAGCGATGCCATTCGGTAATGCACAGTCATTAGAGCCAGACCAAGTCTACGCGATTATGGCTTACCTATTATTCATGAATGACCTGGTTGAATCGGACTTCGAATTATCGAAGGAAAACTTCACCTCGATCAAGCTGCCCAATGAGGCCAATTTCATTGACGATCCGCGACCGGATACGCCTGTTCTGGCAAAGGGTCAGGAGCCTTGCATGGAAAACTGCAAGAAAGGTGAAGTAAAGATCACAGGCCGGGCTGCCGTCCTTGATGTGACGCCGGAAGAAGCAGAAGAAGCCGGCAAGGGCGCTGTGGATTGATTGGTAACCTTATCAAATGACCACTCTGGCTTCTCGAACTGGGTAATACCAGGCGTGGCACGTTCTCTCTTTTGGCAAGATAAGTAGCTTAGTCAGGATGCCTATTGGTAAGCTTGTGGCAGCGGCCGCTTTAAGCTGGGCGCGGACCAGTTACTTTGCGAGCAGCTCAGTGTTGTCGGGTACTGCTATAAGCCTTAGATCGGATTACAATCGACATGGATCGTGGAGTGTCCTTTGAGGACACGGACCTGATTGAGCCCGCTGGCTGGGAATGGGAGTCAGCATCAAGTGCCGGAAAGCCGGCTCCGCGGACTGGTGGAATCCTGTGAATGTTGTGGTTACTCTTGTGTTGGCAAGGTGAACATCAAAGGCCTTTATGGCTGCCATCGCAGAAGGGCTGACGCGCTGTACGCTTGCACGCGCAAAAGAATTTGCGACCTGAAGCCTCACAGGTCCATTTGACATGCTGGAAACCAGTGCCCTTGTGGCTTCCGTCACAAAACGGTTGGTTTTTTGATTGTCCGCAGGCGCACCAGAAATAATTCTGGCCTGCCTCAACCTCTATTGGAATTGGAGAGTTGGCGGCAATTACTGGGTCAGTCATGATAGCTCCTCTACTTTTGGTGGAATTTGGGACCGTTGAGGGACAGCCCTTATATTGCGCACTGGATTTTAGTCTAGCGGACATCGAGCACCGACGTGGTTGCATTGCGCACGACGTCCACTGCAGTA
>JAHEBA010000120.1 GCA_024642465.1 Alphaproteobacteria bacterium | reverse complement strand
ACCTACCTTAGGTTGATCGATGCGTACTTGCAGGGCCCCCAGGGATGAGGCAGCGATTGGCTAAGTCAGGTCGTCATTACGATCGCCTTGCTAGAAGGCAGCGTTAGTTGGCCATTGAGCGTTGGCAGACTTATGGTTTTAACGTCATCGACAATGACCACTTTGCGGGAACATATCATGGCTAACCATGGCGCGAGGCGGTGGCTAGCTGTGCAGGCCACTTAGGCCGGCCTTGGGCAGAAGTGACGTTTTGGAGCTGGCCGCATCGCAGGAAAAGCAAAGGTGATAAGGCAGCGACCCCACTGCAAGAATGCCCGGCTTTACGCCTCGGAGATGAGCAGGTAGTTAATGCTGAAAAAGAGGCGCCCGTCTGTCCTTGTGCACTACTAAATCTGGATCACTGGGGCTCGAACTGTCTATCAAACGAATCAGTCGGCTAGGATACGACACAGGCCTTTTCGGGCTCGTTTTCGATCCTGTGGCTACGGACTAAACCGGTATTCTTCACACGGCCTTTCGCAAGCTCAACAACATAGTCCGCATCCTCAGTGACATTGCTCCTGTGCGCAATGATGATCAGGGTGATGTCGGGGAAGGCTGCTCGGATATTTGCCAGTATTCTAGTTTCAGCGCTGCTATCGATGGCATTGGTCGACTCATCAAGGATCAGGATGCTCGGACGCCTCAACAGGGCTCTGGCCAGAACCAGGCGTTGCTTCTGACCACCCGAAAGAGGACTGCCAAGGGCGCCCAGATTGGTGTCGAGAGATCCGGGGTAGTTGCCGACGAATTCGATGGCTTCGGCAATCTTCAATGCCCGCCAGATTGCAATGTCATCCACATCGTCCAGGCCCAGGGTCAGGTTCTCCCGAATGGAGCCCTCCGACAGTTCCAGGTCCTGTCCCGCGGCGCTGATCACTGACAGCCAATGCAGCCTGTCGATCGTCTGCAGATCGATACCGCCGATCCTTATAGAGCCTTGGCTTGGTGATGCGAGTTTCAGGAGCAGGTTGACAATTGTTGTCTTGCCGGCACCGCTAGCACCGGCAATAACGCATGTCGAGCCTGAGGGAATGCTGAAACTGACGCTGTCTAGGGCATTGCCATCCTCGCTGTTATATCGAAAATCAACGCAATCGAACTCGATGGCCCCGGGTTCGGGGACCGCCATTCGCCGATCTTTGCCTTCGCCAGGCGAAACGAAACCCTCCCGCTCTGCTATGACCCGCTTAACGGAGTTGAGCGAGGCCAACTTGAGATTGATTTCGAACGAGCAGGATTCCAGTTCTTTCAGGTTTGGTCGGGCTTTCCAGATCAAGGCAACTACGCCTATCGTCGTGGCGATGTGAACATCACTGATTGCCGCAACGACGAGGATCAAACCGACAATACTGATGAGTGCCAACTCCGCAAAAGAGGTCGAGATCACTTCGATCTTGCCAAGCTCGATCATCGACCTGGTATAGGCTTTCGACAGAACGTCGAGCTTCCGAACGACCTGCCGTTCCGCCGCGCTGACCTTTACCGACTTGTAGGCGCGGATTGCGCTGGCCGCATGTGTTGCAATTTTCTCCCGATGAGCAAGCACCTCCTGGCCCAGCAATCGAGCGTATCCACTGAAATACTTCAACAATGTACCATGGATCAGCGCGCCCAGAATGAGCGCAGCAGAGATTTGCCAGGACGTTGCGATGATCACGAGGAAGACAATCCCCAAATAGCTGATGGAAACGATCATCCTGGACATGATGTAAAGAAAATTGGCTACATGTGTCGCTTCGATTTGAATGTTGTTGATGATTTCGCCTGTTCTGGTCTGGCTGAATTCAGCCAAGTCACTCTCCAGGTAGCGTTCAAGAAGCGCCTTGCGCGTTGATCGCTCGACTTCAAGGCACATGGATCGGGTCACGTACATGTAGGCGAGGCTGGCGACAAACCTGACAAGGATTATCGCCAGAATCAGCAGAGCGATGGCCAGATACCCCTGTCGGGATACAGCATCAAGCAGCACAAAAACGGTTTCGAGTAAGCCATTGCCTTCGATTGCGGCTCCGTCTGTTATGACTGAAAACAGCAGGTAGACAATCGCTGCGACACCGGTTGCATCGGCAAGACCGGTCAGGATTCCCAATGCGCAGGATCCGACAAACGACCCTTTGACCGGCCCCGCGAAACTTAACAGATAGCGGATGATCGCGCTGGAATCCGGTTGCAGAATTTGTTTCACGAGCCTCGCTTCCTAAGGAACGGTCGCAATGGCCAGTTGAGGTGAAGGCGCTCTGCGGCCACCAGCCTGGAAGTCGACGAAAGCCACATTGGCGGTTTGGGTGTTCAGCCTGAACCAATCAAGCGTCTTGACGATACCGGTTAGGTAGTTCGTTCCACATTTCCAATTTGGCAGTATGGATCTTGCCAGCGACAGATCCGGGCGTCGATTGCTCGGGTCCTGCGGCACAGGATCGCCGAACTCAAGGTTCGATCCAGGCACAAGACTGGAGACGTAGCGAGCCACTTCAAGAACGGAGATTTCCTCGTCGTTGCCGATGTTGATAGGCCCTGGATGGTCAGTCCCTGCAAGCCAGAAATATTGCTCAAAGGCGTCCAGGATATCGTCGACATATCCCCAGCTTCGCGTCTGAAGACCACTGCCATGAATTGTCATCGGCCGGCAGGACAGAGCTCGGGATATGAAATTCGAGACGGCGCGACCGTCATCCGGCCGGGTTCCCGGCCCATAGACATTAAACGGTCGAACGACCCGTAGGTCGAGGCCACTTGTGCGCTTCATGTTGAACAGCAAGGCCTCAGTGCATCGTTTGCCTTCGTCGTAGGCTGCACGTGGACCCGTACAATCCACTGATCCGAGATAGCTTTCCGGTTGTGGGGTGACTTTTGGATCACCGTAGACTTCCGAAGACGATGTGTAGCAAAACCTGCCGCCTTGCTTGAGGAGGTCAAGCAGGCGCAGGGCTCCGGCGACATTGGCCGAGATGGTCCTTGCCGGATCAGCCATGTACCAAGGTGGCGATGCTGGAGAAGCAAGATGGTAGACTTCGTCGAACATGGCGGCGCCAGGGAGCGTTTCGATATCGCGGTGTTCGAATACGATTCGAGGATCGTTGTATTGGGTGATGTTGTCGACAAGGCCCGTCCACAGATTGTCGACAACAACAATCTTTGACACATCCGGACGGTTCAACAAACGACCAACCAGGTGGGACCCTAGAAAGCCCGCACCACCGGCAACACAGATACTTTTAGACATTACTCAACCCCGCCCGATTGTTCGACCGGCGAAATTGCAATCGGCCTAAACACAATATGCAGCTGATGGTTAAGAATTTCCGTATGTGGGTTGCTGGGTCGATTAGGAGAGGCCTTTAAGTTCGTCGGCATCTTTAGGCGATTTGTTAATTATTTCCGTAAAATTATTGGTTTCTCTGTAATCAGGTTCAAGGCCTGGTTGTTCGTAACGCCAATTGAGTATGTGTCATGCGTCTGGTTTCTGTCATCATCCCTATGTTCAATGCGGAACGGACAATTGAACGGACACTTGAAAGTGTTCGCCGGCAGTCCCATTCGAAGCTTGAGGTCTTGGTGGTCGATGACGGCTCGACTGATGGATCGGCGTCGATTGTCGATGTTTTTTGCACACTTGATGAGCGCTTCAAGCGCCTGTCGAAAGAGAATGGCGGCGTCGCCAGTGCGCGAAATCACGGTATCCGTCATGCACGGGCAGACTATATCGCTGTCATTGACGCCGACGATCTGTGGCACCCGCAATTCGTTGAAAAGGCCCTGGGCGCCTTGGTGAGGGGTGGTGAGCAATTCTCGTTCGCCTATGCGCTGAACAGACGGATCGACGAAAACGACGGGGTCATTGGCAGTGCGCCCCGTTACGATTGTGAAGGCAAAGTCCTGTGCCAGCACGCCTATGTGAATTTCGTCGGTAATGGCAGCGCGATGCTGATGCGCCGGAGTTGTGTGTTGGAATGTGGCGGCTACGATGAAACGCTGCACGCAAGGGGGAGCCAGGGATGCGAAGACTGGCTCATGCAAATGCGTCTTGCGGAAAATTACCAGGTGGCCCAGGTGCCTGAATACCTGGTCGGCTATCGCCAGATTTCAGGGCAGATGTCGGAAAACTGCGATGCGATGAGTTCGTCTCTGGAAATTGTCCTGGAGACCATGAAGCAGCGATGCCCGGACTTGCCAACAACGGCGATCCGATGGACGAGGGCGCGCATAGAGAACGGCAGGCTCCTCAATGCACTCAGACGCCATAGCCTGACTGGTGTCCTGCAAAGTTTATCGGCGGCAATCCTAAACGACCCGCGGATAACCCTGTTCGTTTCAATGCCGAAGTTCTCGATCTATGTATTGCAGGGGCTAAAATCCCGAATACTCCAACCAAAACGATCTGACGAACTGCACAACACCAGGAAGAGGTTCCAGGAGATGTCGCCGCTTCAGGATATGTCACTTCCTGAGGACGGCGTTCAAACCCGTCGGCTGTTGTGGCTACGTCAACTGGATCGCGCCTTGGCGAGCCAAATGCTGCAGGGCTCCATATTCGCAACGTCGAAATGACTGTTGGTGAAATCTTTAAACGCCTTCTACCTGACGGCGAAGGACGGCCCCGGCCAGTACCTGAACGGGGTGCTCGGCTATGCTAGGCAAGTGACAAAGATTTCGCCGTAGAAATTGTCGGTGATCCGCAGGTGGCTCGTTGCCCGTTTGATCGACAACGCCTCCTGGTTTCCGGGGCGAATGCTGCCTGGTCATGGCAAAGCGCGTAGGCTACCTCCTCTGACGGGTCGACGGATCTGAGACGCGCTACTTATGCACTCGATGTCTATCACTATCTGCCTGGTGACGGTCTAATCTGAGGCCTTCGAGTGCGAGGATTTACATCGATGCGCAATCGCGGCCTTGTCTATCAGCACGATACTGTCGCTACCCTGCGCCCTGCCAATGAAGGCGCCTGGCGTCGCTGGCAAAGCCCTGAACCTTGGCCGACATAAGCAACAGTGAAACCTGCGCTGATCGGGCAGTTCAACCTGACTGATCCGACCGGCAGTCAAGTGAATGATCATGGCATGCGTAATTGATTGCAACTGGAGACTTCTAAATACCTCGGACGGCGAAAATCAGGTCATAAGATATCAATAAGTTAGCGCAGCGCAGATCTCGGAATTCGAGGTTTTTAGAAGTGTCCAACTGGTCGGGATTACCGGGCGCGCCTGATCTGCTATAGTTCAGATTGATCGTCAGCAATCTGCAACAGTGAGGTGCAGATGAAACACTCACGCCTTGTCCATCGCTGCCAGCTGGTATTGTGCATGGCGTTGTTCGTCACGTTGGTGCCGCCTGCCCAGGCGCAGATCAGGGAGCACAACAATTTCTTCGACCGACTGTTTGGCGGCTTCGGTCAATCAAACAGGTGGCGCAACAAGAGCTACTCGGGCAAGCAGCTTGTCGATTATCGCACGCCCGAGAAACCAGGCACCATCGTCATCGATACCCGTGCACGCTCGCTGTACCTGGTCCGGCCAGGCGGCAAGGCCATCGCTTACGGGATCGGTGTCGGGCGTGACGGCTTCAGGTGGTCAGGCCGGGCCAGGATCGGAAACAAGGCCGAATGGCCGGCCTGGCATCCGCCGAAGGAAATGATCGAACGTGAGCTCGCTCAGTACGGTCGTGAGTTGCCGGAGCGCATGGAAGGTGGCCCCAACAATCCCTTGGGCGCGCGAGCGCTTTATCTCTATGTGGGCGGCAAGGATACGCTTTACCGCATCCACGGCACCAATCAGCCGCAGACCATCGGCCAGGCGTTGTCGTCAGGATGCATCAGGATGCTCAACGACGAAGTCATCGATCTCTATGACCGGGTTGATGTCAATACTCCGGTGGTCGTGCAGTGAGGCGCGGTCCTGTGAACCAATAGTCATTCTGAAAGTTGTAGTGCCAGGCGCGCAGCGGTACTGGCAACATGAGGCCCCCCGGCAGTGTTGTCAGATGATGCAGACAGTAACCCTGAACACTGCGTCTGGACTGCTGCGTGCCCCCTTTGAAAGGCGTGAATGCGATAACGGGCCTGCGCCTTGTCAAACGAGGCTCTGTGTCAGCGGTGGCCGCATGTCGGCCCACGGTCTCAGGGCTTCCCAGGCGGCGCCAATGGCCAGTACATCTGCATCCTGGAACCGCCGGCCCACGATCTGCAGCCCGATTGGTAGTCCTGAACCGGTCCAGCCGCACGGTACCGACAGGGCGGGACAGCGGCCGATGTTGTTGAACGGATGGGTCATGTCCATGGCATGCAGTTTGCCCTCCGAATCAACCCGCGTGAAATCACCATCCCGCGCGTGAAGGTCCACCGGCGGTAAAGCCATGGTCGGGCAAACAAGTGCGTCATAGCGCTCGAGAATCGTTGCCATTGACTGCCACTGGCGGGTCCAGGCCTGCTCGATCTGCATGAGCCGCTGGCCACTGATCTTCAGCCCGGCTTCAATCAACTCGATCACATCAGGGTCCATCTGCTCACGGAAGTCCTTCAGGGTATGTCCGAACCCGGCCGCCAGGAACGCACCCCAGTAGTCCGTCCATGTGTGGGTGACCTGTTTGGCCGTCCAGTCCAAATCGACCGGATCGACGATGGCCCCGGCCTGCCGGAAAGTTTCGACGACGGTGTCGAGGGCATGGAGGACGTCTTCGTCTACGGCGAAGTACCCAAGGTCAGGGCTGAGGGCGAGGCGCAATCCCTTGACGCCGCGTGGAAAGATATCGGGCAACGGCTGGTAATAGCGCTGGCTCTGGTAGTCTGCCTCAGAGGGGCCTTCCGTGGCACGAAGGAACAGGGCAGCATCATTGACCGAGCGTGCCAGCGGCCCGAAGTGGGAGATGCGGTCAAACACGCTGGCGATGATGTCCATCGGAATGCGGCCGAGGCTGGGCTTCAGCCCGACGATGCCGCAGAACGAGGCTGGTATGCGGACCGACCCGCCCATGTCGGTGCCTTCGGCCAGCGCGACACAGCCGGTTGCCACCGCGACCGCCGAGCCGCCGGAGGAGCCGCCACAGGTCTTTGACGGGTCCCAGGGATTGCGAGTGTCGCCCCACAGTGGACTGCGCGTGAAGCCTGAATAAGCGAACTCCGGTGTTGTCGTCTTGCCCACAAGGATGGTGCCGGCTTCGCGCAGCCGCTCCACGATGACCGGGTCGCCATCCGGAACCCAGTCCCGGTGCGAACAGGACCCGCGTGTGGTCAACTTGCCTGAGGTCGGGGTGAAGTCCTTGATGGCGATCGGAATGCCATGCAGCGGTCCTCGATCGATGCCGGTGCGCAATTCGTGCTCGGCCACGCGCGCTTGCTCCAGCGCCTCGTCCGGGTAGACGAAGCAGAAAGCATTGAGCAGCGGGTTGATCTCTTCGATGCGGGCAAGGGCATTGCGGACAAGATCGACCGGCGACAGCTGGTCCGTTCTGAGTTTGCGCGCCAGCAGGTCCACCGGTGCATAGCACAGTTCAAGATCAACACGCATCGGCCGCACCTTCCCAACGTGATCGTTGGCATTGGGCCTCAGACCGGTATTGCTTGTCGAGCAGATTTAACCGGCCGAAGTGCCCCGCCATGCCATCATTCTCGGGGCGCTTGCAAAGCAACTGGCAGCCGGATCACTCCGACTGCCAACTGTCAGGTCAGGTGGTGGCTCAGTAGTAGCCGTTGATGCAGCGGAAGTACCTCTTCTTCCAGTAATAGCGGCCTGTGCGGTGCCACTTGCGCTTCAGCCAATGACAGCCATCGTCAAAGTAGACGGGTTCGTAGAAGCCATAGCCATAGAAGCGGTGACCGAAGCGGTCATGCCCGCCATGGTGCTTTTTGAACTTTCCACCTGCGAGGTGAACGTTGCCGGCAGCAGTTTCGACAGCGCCGTTACCCGAAGCGAACTGAGCCATGGCAGTTGTCGTCTGTGCAGTTGTTGCAGCGGTAGCGGCCATTTGACCAGCAGCGACGGTTGCGTTGGAAGCCGGGGCAGCGGCAAAAGTTGCAGCAGCGATTATGGCTGCGG
>JAHEBA010000119.1 GCA_024642465.1 Alphaproteobacteria bacterium | reverse complement strand
GAATTGCAAGACGAATGCCATGATGGCACGTGCGGTCATCCGAAAACCTGAAACCCCGTGGTTTGTCCTGAACTTTGAGGTTCGCGTTGCCGATTGGGACCAGGTTAGCGGAACCCATCAAGGCCAGCGGCGAAAATTAACGTCGCGTTCAAAGGCCGGACACAGGACTGTACTGACCAGCCGCGCAATCAGAGCATTTTTTCCTTGCAAAGCAGACGCCATCCACACAGGACAAACCGGCCTGATGCTGATGCAGCGACATCGACCTCGTGGCGCCGGGATGAGCTTTGCGAGTTTACTGAGGTTCTGGGTGGTGGCCGCGAGATGGAACTCGTCGCGGGTGCCCCATGGATCTCGCAATCGGAGGCGCCCGAGACCGAGAATGCTCTTGAGGTGGGCAAAGAGCATCTCGACCTTCTTCCGGAGCTTGCAGGAGATTGCGCATTGTGTGGCCTGCGGCACCGTACCGATCGGAATCGCACTCCAAAATTCATAAATTTCATTGGAAAAAGTCGACTAGTCGATCCATTTGCCCGACCGCCTGTTCGTAGCAGGCATCCAAGCGAATACAGGTCTCAACCGCCTGTAACAGCGCGTCGTTGATCTGACCGTCGATAGTTTCCGAATAGAAGCCTGCCGCCGTCATCAACTCTTGTACCTTCCGAATGATCTCTGACCTTTCCAATTGGACGGAACCGCGGAAATCGGCAGAGGCACCGTCTAGATCCCCAAGTATGCGTCTGACGGTTCCACGTTGCAGATAGACCCAGGATCGGTTGCCTTGATCTTCGGGTAATCCAACCTCGAACGCCATCTCGCAACTGGTTAGCGCAGAGTCGTTCTGCCCGCGCAGCCGCAGAAACAGACAGAGGTTGGCGTGATACAAGCTCACGTCGGGTTCGAGATCGATGGCACGTCGAATATCCAGCAATGCGCGGAATGTGTCGTCGCGCTTGGCCAAGAGAAGCGCACGGTTGTTCAGAGCTGCGGGAAATGATCCGTTTTTCAGGTCAATAGCCTCGCTGTAACTCTCAATCGCGCCATTCAGATTGTCATCAGCAGTTTCTTTTCGAGCTAGTTGAAAAATCGCCTCAGCAACTGCATACTTCACCGCGACGTTGTCAGGGTAGAACGACAAAAGTTTACGGCCTTGCGTCACGGCGCTTTCGTGTTCTCCCTCCGCTGTCAGTTCGCCTATTCGCGCCAGTGGCGTCGTCGTGCCCAGCTGCCTTGCCAGCAGCGCTATGTCGATGTGAAGCGGGTAAATGGGTGCCAAAGCCTCAAACTCTGCGCGCGCCTGATCGGGTTTGGACAAAGAGAGACTCTTGATGCGATCAACGCTCTGAGCCAGAATGAACGGAGCATGTCCGCGCTCTATTGCGTGTGTTAGCGCCTCGCTGAATTCCGAACGCGGCGCATGCAATTCAAGATAACCAAGATATACCAGTTGGGCGTCCAAACGTCTGATGTAGATCGGATCTATCTCAATCGCGCGCTCATAGGCTTCCCTTGCCATCACGTGCTCGCCAAGCAGCGTGTATGCCACTCCAAGGGTGCCAAGGCGGTCGGCGTCCTTACCTATGGCAATCGCACGTTTGGCCAATTCGACTGCGCGTTCGGGATCACGCCATTCAGGAAGTCCAGCGGTCACGTAGACCCATGCCAAGTTGTTGAGTGTCTGAGCATTGTATGGATCATTTGCGATGGCGCTTTCCAGTTTCTGGATTGCCTCGGCATATTGCCCTTTTTCGAAGTCCTCCCAACCATCATGCGCAAGGTCTCGGACCTTTTCGGAGGAATTTGTATCAGGCGCCTCAGTGCCAGATCCCGGCGACGGTGTAACACTTAAAAGCTCCGGCTCGATCGTACCTTTGAGCAACCCAGAAAGTTGGTCGATTCTGGCGTCGTCCGGTGCGATTTCACGCAGCCGACCAAGGTAACGTTCGGCTTCTGCATCCCGGCCCAGTAGGAATGCTAGTTCCGCACGGGATGCAAGATAGTCTGGGGCATCCTTTGAGAAGGTCCAATCTTCCACCGGCGCTGCATCATCTACCATGTAGGTTCGGTCCGCATAGGCCGCCCTACCCACACGAAAGCTTTTCCCCTCCCAGCCGCGGGCATTCGCATCCAGCATGGCGCGTAATGCTTCTAGGCGGTCTGAAAACGGCGGGTGCGTATTGAAATAGTCCTCGAGCGCGGTGCTAAGCGAGGCGATGATCTCGCCCTCAGGCCCGCGGCTGGCTTCACTTTCCTGCCCGTACTCCTCCCGTAGATAGAAACGGCGGAATGTATCGAACACACTGAGCGGACTGTAGCCCGCCTGCGCGGTCAGCAGCATACCGTAGCGGTCGGCCTCCGCCTCTTCAACCTCGCTGTACCCCAGAAGCAGGAAACGCTCACCTAAGGCGATGATGGCGCCGATATCGCCCAATCCCAGTCTTTCAAGTATCATCTGGTTCTGAACCAGATTGACGCAATGATAGAGGTCGATATGCGCGATCTCGTGCCCGAGGATCCCAGCCAGTTCGGCCTCGCTCTCCATCTCATCGAGCATGCCGGTGGTGATAAAGACATGACCACCTAGGATCGCCCAGGCATTCGAATATTGAGCTTCTACGACATGGAAGGTCCATGGAATGTCCGATCGCCGCGCTTGGGCCGCAACTTTCGCTCCGACGGCTTCCACATATTCCTGATCGCCAACGCTGCTTGCAGTTGTCGAATATGCGCCCGCGATCTCATCGCCGAACTCGATTTCCAACTCGGTGGATATGCGGATGGCCCTTACGACGCTGTCCACATCACGTATGACATCGCCCCAGATTCCCACTAGGGCATCGAGATCGACCTTGTACCGCGTCGGGCTCGTGGCCAGCATCACGGCGGATAAAACGAACAGCCCCGCCAGAAGCAAGCGATAGAGATTCCTGTGTAGTCCCGCCATCACAGATACCTCCCCAGAACGTCCCGGAGCCTGCTGTAGCCCAGCGATGCCAGAAGCAGAACGAGGCCCAGCACGATGAAGGAGAACACGCGGTAGATGGTTTCCACCCCCTCGAGGTCAACGAAAACGACTTTGAGCAGCACGACCATCAGCAGCAGCAGGCCGAAAAGGCGCAGGCTGCGTTCGTTCAGCGCGAAGCCGATCACGATCAGGAACAGCGCCGAAACCGCCCAGCCGATCGACACCAGGTCGATGGTCATCTCGTAGTAGATCAGCAACGTCAGCTGTACCGCGAACAGCATCGAGATTACCGTGCGCGCATGCCGGTCCGCAAAGGCGAGCATCCGCAACAGGCTGTTGGTACGCGCCGCGGGCGGCAGCCCCTCGAATCCGCGCGGGATCAGCACCACCACGATCAGCAACGCCACCAGCGACGGCAGCGTGGTGACCACCCGTTCGGACATGCCCCACAACGTGCCTTTGAGTTGCGCGTTGGTGGCCCAGGCGCGGGCAAAGACAAGCGCCGCGATCACGTAGGACTGTTGGCGGAAAGACAGGTCCGGCATCCGCGTTCCCAGCATGGCAAATACAAGGATCAGCACCGACCAAATCGCCACCGCGAATTCTCGTCCGACCTCGAACCTTGCCAAGAGCACCAGAAGCGCCGCCCCGATCCACGAGAACACCGCTGAAGGCGCCAGCCGCAGCCCTTCGCCCCACCCGCCAAGGCGCAGCGCGCGCATGTAATAGACCAGCGCGATCACCGCCCCCACCGTGACGAGGCGGTGCGATAGGCCAAAGGTCTCACCCGGTACGGTGAAGTTGGCGAAGAACAGGCGGATCACCGCAGCGAGGATCAGGACCTGCGCCAGCCGCGACAAGGCCGCGCGCTCGATCCTGCCGGCCAGTTCGATCAGCGCCCAGGCCATTGCAGCCCACGCCACCGCCACCGCGACGGAGGGCAGTTCCTTCCACAGCATCAGCGCTACGAGCAAGGTGCCCAAATGCAGCGCCATGTGCGACCGGGCCGCTTGGTGCAAGGGCGAAACGGCCGGGGATTTCCGTGCCACCGCATGAAGGCCGTATAGCCCGGCTGCACTCATCGACATGGCCAGCCAATTCAGCGCCGCGCCTGCCGCACCCACCGCGATCACCTCGTAGACGTTAAGCAGTACACCAAGTCCGAAGGCCGCCAGTCCCATGCCCAGCGAGACCAGCGCGCCATAGGCGTGCGACAGCCGGCGCGCGGCGAGAGCGGCTCCGACGGCCCAGAGCGCCAGTGCCGCCGTCACCCATTCGGCGGGCAGCAGGGTCCATGCGGCCGCGGCATAAAGCAGGCCGCCACCTAAAAGCGGCACAGACGCAGAGTCGATCTCTTGCGCTTCGGCACC
This sequence comes from Alphaproteobacteria bacterium, assembly GCA_024642465.1. Taxonomy (GTDB): domain Bacteria; phylum Pseudomonadota; class Alphaproteobacteria; order Rhizobiales; family Aestuariivirgaceae; genus Anderseniella. The sequence goes on along the minus strand of JAHEBA010000119.1, from coordinate 3,756 downwards.
TGCGGGCACGGCGACGCGCCAAGCGCCCAGGTGGAACAGCATTGCTACCAGCAAGGTCAGCCACCAGGGCGACCCGTCCGCCTCGAGCAGGAACAGTGCGCTCTGCAGCATGCCGCACACCAGCCAGGCTGCTCCGAGCAACAGATAGCTGACCACCCGCGCGTCACTGCGCGCCAGGCGTTGACCGGCCTCGAGCACGACAAGCGCCCAGAGCGCCCAGGCCACCGGCACCCAGATCTGGGGCAGCCAATCGTAGGTCGCTGCCACATAGCACAGGACGCCCAGCAGCAGCGGCGCGAGGGCCATGCTCTTGTCGGTGCGGGCCGTGTTGGCAGCGGGGAAGTGGATACGCAACGCCGCCACATGGTACAGCGCGGCAAGGATCATCACATGGGTCCAGGGTGCGGGCGCCATCCGAACGATGTCCAGCACCGCCAGCTGCGCTCCCATGTGTACCGCGGCGGCACCCATCAACAGGTAGCCCCATGCGCGCATCCTCGACTGGAGCAGGCGCTGCCCGGCCTCGATGACCAGCAGCCCCCAGGTCGCCCAGACCAGCGGAACAAGATTGCTCGTCAGCGCCTGATTGGTTGCAAAGCCAAATAGGACCAGACCGGCGGCCAGTGGCAAGGTCACCCAAGGTTGCTCGGATTTGGTCAGCGGCTTGGCCGGGAACAACATTCGTAGGGTCTGCCCGTGCAGCAGAGCGGCCGAAAGCAGTGTCCATTGCCACGAAGCGGCGTGCCAGCCCTGCGGAACGAATTCGGGCTGAACCCAGATCCCCAAAAAACTGCCGGCGGCGAGTAAGATGTAGGACTCCGCCCGCACTTCCCACCACGCCAGACGCTGTCCGGCCTCCGACAGGACCATGGCCCACAGGATCCACGCAAGCGCGGCATAGGGCGGGTCCATCCAGTGCCAGGCCGCCGCGGCGGCAAACAAGGTGGCAAAGGCCGGCGCCACCCAGGTTGCGCTGTCCTCCCAATCCTTGGTCTTCGCCGCAGGCCCGCGCATCCGCAGACCGATGGTATAGGCCAGCGCCGCCGCGATCAGCAAAACCGTCCGCACGCCGGAGATTTGCTCGGTCGCCGGGAACACGATATTCCATATCACCAGCACCACACCGCCCGCCAGAGCCAGCAGATAGCCCTGCTGGCGCAGATAGAGGCGGTTTGTTTGGGTGCCGGATTCGATCAGCCCCATGCCTATTACCAGCATGATCAGGCCGGCCACGTGATCGGGCGCTGCTGACCATACGCACAGCCCCAGCACCAGCGGCACCGCAATCACAGCAACCTGCCCCATCAGCGCATCGAGTTGCGTCGTACCTGTTTCGCTCTCGGTCTTCAGATACGCAATGATGCGCTCGAACAGGACCACCGGCGCCAATCCCAGCACCAAGAACAGCCAGCTTTCCGGCAGCTCGTCAGGCGCCAGGTTGACCGAGGCGGCCACGGAAAGCGCAAGCAGGCTCAGCACATATGCCAGTGCACGGTAAAGCTGGATGCGGGTGATGCGTGCGATCTCCCAGACCACCAACGCGCCAAGGGTCCAATAAGGGGCCAGCCAGTTCCACGACCAGCCTTCGGAGTCGATGGCCAGTGGCAGCGCCACGGCGAAAAGTACAATCGCGATGGTCCCGTTCAGTCGCGATAAGATCGGACGCTGCAACCGGCCATCGACAATCGCCGTGGCGATGTAGGCCACGACCGCGGGTGGCGCGAGGTAATGCAGGTTACCCGGCAGGTAGACCTGCATCTGCCAGGTGGCCAACCCCAGGAAGCCCGCCATGTTGATAACCGAGGTTGCAAAGTCCAGCATCTTGGCCCGGGCCGTTTCGGCGCGATGGGCGATAGCGGTGGCGCAGTAGACAGCCCAGTAGACCGCGAGAATGGCGATGTTTGCCCAGAAGGCCGTGGACGCCTCCAATCCGCCTAGGACCAGTGTGGCTTCATCGGGGCTAGCGGCCAGTCCGGTAGCCCAAAGCCAGCGGGCGTGGGTGGCATAAGTGGCGATGGCGATGACAACACCCAACCGCCGCCAATCTGTCCGGTGCACGACGAAGGGGATGGTCGCCGCCAGCACCGCCGTCGCAACAAGGGAATAGATCGACAGCGGGCTGAGATGCAGTGCAAGGAAGGCCAGCCCATAGGCCAGCCCGGTGACCGACTGCCGCCCATAGGCAAAGGACTGCACGATAATCCCTGCCGCGACGGCCAGCAGCACTACCATGGCGAGATACGCGTTCTCGATGATCTTCGCGGCCTCGACGTTGTAGGCGGCGAAAGCGGCGAAATAGAGAAGTCCCCACCCCCCGCCGATAAGCGTGAATGCGAAGACCCGATACCGCTCCCTGCGGCGCAAGAAAGCCCCGCACCCCATAAGGACGATGGCGACGCTCACACCGATCATGATCTTTCCGGCCGGCGTAACCAGCAAGAGGCTCTGCTGGATCAGAAGAACCAGGCCCACAACAAGTATGATGATGCCGAGGATGTTGAGCCAGTTCTGGCCGATGCGTGTCTCCCAGTCGCCCTCACCGGCGCCGAGGCGCTGGGCGAGCGCGGCTATGGTCGAACGGAACCGGGTCGGGCGGGCCGGTTCCGGTGACACCGGTGGCGGAGCAGTTGCGGCAGGCGTCCACGGCGCGGGTTTCATCTCCGGTTCGATCTCTTCCGTAATCTGGGGAGGCTGTGCAAGGACTTTGAGGTCCTCTGCCTTTGCTTCCTCTTCAGGCTCGGATTGCGCCGTGCCGGTTGGCATTTCTGCGCTCTCAACCTTGTCTGCTTCTTCGCGATTCGCTGAAATCGCCTCGCTCACTGCCACTGGATCCTGAGCAGGCCCGATTAGAGCGGCCGCGATTACGGGTTTTTCTTCGAGGGGGATTTCCTCGGGTGCCGTTTGGGGTTTGGGGTGGGCAATGACGTCTTCCGGCGCTTCGGGAGGTTCTTCGGGCGAGGTAAACACAGGCGGCTCGGGCGACTCGAGTGTATCCGCATCAGCTGTGCCCGGAAGTGTGGTTGTGGCAAGATCGTCTTGCGCCGTTGCTGGTTCGATTGGCGGAACCTGTTCGGAGCGAAGTTCGCTGCGCAGACCGGCCCTTTCGGTCTGGAGTTCGTCGGCGCGGGTCTCAAGACGATTGATGGAGTCTGATAGGGCTTTGTTTGCCACGCTGAGGCGATTCACTTCCCGATTGAGACGCCGAGTCCGAAAAAAGTTCACCCACACAAGTACGGGAGCAAGAATCAAAGCAATACCGAGAGGTATCAGGATAAGGCCAAGCAGCACTTCCATCCGTTAAGATTTATACTGACAAGCGTGGAAGACCTTGATGCATGTCAACCGTGTCGCTTGGGGAGCAAGCCCGTCAGTTTCCTGACCCAAGTTGCCATTGCGGCGAATGCAGCGGCTTCTCAGCGGTGGGAATGCTGCGCGTGCACGAACTTTTCTTTGGGCGCTTCCGGTATGGGCTCGGTGCCGTCATTCCGTCGCTGTTCGTCTGACGGCCGCTTCGCAAAGCCGAATGTCCAAGGATTGGGTCTGGCCGCTGAAATGTTTGAAGCATCTGCGCCTGAGTAATGTCTGCTTCCGGAACGCGGTTCAAACTCGACCCGCTGCACCGCCGCAAGGCAGCTCCGAGCCCAATCCGGAAGTGCTCCGGTTCCGTCTCTCGCGGATGCAGCAACAAAATCAACCAAAGCCATCAGCTGCATTGCGGCAAGCAAAGCGGCCGTTCGTTGAAGGCGCAGCGAAATC
>JAHEBA010000118.1 GCA_024642465.1 Alphaproteobacteria bacterium | reverse complement strand
AGACTGAGACGGTACCATTGTTGACCTTCCTCGCTTGACGCGAGCCGCACCTGCATCAGGGCTTAGCTGGTCAAGGACTCAATGAACCGTGAGAACAGTTCGCCCTGCGAGTTGATACCCAACTTGGCATAGATGTTCTTGCGGTGGATGCGCACGGTGCCTGCCGAGATTTCGAGGATCCTGCCGATCGCATCTGACGAGTAGCCCTTCAGGACGTACTCGACCACCTCCCGCTCACGAGGGGTGAGGACGGACTTGCCGAAATTGTGAAAGGCAAACTCGATCTGGCGCTGGATGGCCGGCGGACCCTCGTTAGTAGTGCCAGCGCTTGAGAACCGGCGGTGCAGAGCCTGCCAGTGCTGGCGCGCAAGCGCGCCCACCACAGGTTCGCATGCCTTCAGATCTCGGAACTCCTTTGCGCTGAATTGCGGGGACTGGTCAGCGCGCATCAGCGAGATTACGCCTGTGACCCCGCCGGGCAAATGAACGAAAAAACCGATCTCTTCGGAAAGGCCGGTCTGGACGTAGTAGGAGCGGAAATACTCGCTCTGGTAAAACCGGTCTGGCGCCAGGTCACGAAGCCGATGCAGACCCTCATCCACACCGCGGCTGCCAGCGAGGAAGAACGGGTCCAGCATGTACGGGCCCTCCTGGTAGGCAGTCACGAAGATGCGCCGCTTGCCGGGCGGAAAGTTGTCGAACAGGTCGAGCGGCCGGGCCTCGCCGCAATAGCAGAACATCACCGAGTGATCGAAGCCGGCAACGAGCTGCAGGGCATCGACCAGCGACTGCGGAAACTGCGGTGTGTCCAGGGCGGATATGGCCTCGCCTACGGCGCTGTTCCAGGCAGCGTCAGCCGGTGTCATCGTCCTGCCGTCCGCTTCTATGCAAATTGGGATATGCCAAGCTGCCTATATACAATGGATCGTCGCTCTCGTTAGCCTCTACCAGTGCTAGGGCTATGCCTCACATCAGCAAAATGTGCGGTCTATTGCAATCGGGAGGATATCGGCAGGCGGGCATGACAGACAGCAGCGTCCCAGTCATCGAGTTCCAGAACGTCACCAAGCGCTACGGCGACGTGGTGGCAACCGATGCCATGTCGCTTGCGGTCACCAAGGGTGAGTTCCTGTCATTCCTGGGCCCGTCGGGGTGCGGCAAGACCACGTCTCTCCGGCTGATTGCCGGTTTCGAGGCCCCGACCGAGGGCAACGTGCTGCTGGACGGCGAAGTCGTGAACGACCTGCCGGCCTATCAAAGACCCGTCAACATGGTGTTCCAGCACTATGCGCTGTTTCCTCACTTCAACGTCGCCGACAATATCGCCTACGGATTGCGGCAGCGGTCGCCGAAGCCATCCTCGGCCGAGATCGCTCGGCAGGTCGATGAAATGCTGGAACTGGTGCAATTGTCCGGCTTTCAGCATCGGCGCATCTGGGAGATGTCGGGCGGGCAGCAACAGCGTGTGGCGCTGGCGCGCGCGCTGGTCAACCGGCCAAAGGTGCTGCTGCTGGACGAACCGCTTGCCGCGCTTGACCGCAAGCTGCGCCGGGAAATGCAGATCGAACTGCAAACCCTGCAGCGCAATGTCGGAATCACCTTCATCCTTGTCACCCACGACCAGGAAGAAGCCCTTTCAATGAGTGACCGGGTGTGCCTGATGCGGCAGGGACAGATCGTGCAGATTGGTTCGCCGCGTGAGCTCTACGACCATCCGACCAACCGTTATGTGGCCGACTTTGTTGGCAAGTCGAATTTTTTCGAGGGCGCCGTGGACGGGATCGCCCGGGACGGTGTCAACGTCAAGCTGGACAGCGGTGTCATGCTGAAGACGCCGCCCGACAAGACCGGTCGGGTCAGCGCGGGCAGCCGCGTGAGCGTCAGCGTCCGGCCGGAGCAGATGGTCGCGGTGCGCGACCGCAAGCGGTTGCCGGCCAGTCCGGGACTGGCCGCCGAGGCGCAAGTCATCAATCGTATCTTTCTGGGGGAACACACTGAATATCTGCTGCGCAATACGGAGCTGGGAGAATTCCTGGTCCTGTCGCCGCGGCAGAACGAGCTTGGTGAAAGACCGTTCGATATCGGTGAAACGGTACATGCGGGCTTCAGCAGGGAAAGCGCCCTGGTTCTGGGCGGGACGTGATCTATCTGGGTTTTCTAGCCGGGCGATGTCGCCCAAGGGAGTAAGACAATGTCGGATCAAAACACCCCCATCAGCCGTAAGAAGTTCATCGAGGAGCTGCTGCGCTACCGGCGTGGCTCGGTCACGCGCCGCCACTTCCTTGGCGTGACCGGGCTTGGCATGGCTACCGCCGTCATGGCGGGCGCAATGCCCGGCCTGCGGGCCGGCAAGGCTCATGCCGCGGGCGAGATCGGCGACCGCGTGGTGCTTGCCACCTGGCCGAACTATCACGATCAGGCCAACTTTGACGCCTTCGCCCAGCAGACCGGTGCGGCGGTGCAGATGAACGTTTTCGGCTCCAACGAGGAAATGCTGGCCAAGCTGCAGGCAGGCGGCAGCGGTTGGGACGTGTTCGTGCCGACCAACTACACCATCACGACCTATGTGGAGCAGGACCTGATCGAGCCGCTTGACCTGTCCAAGCTGCCGAACTACCAGGCCGATGCCTTCGAGGCCCGCTTCTCGGATGCCGGGACTGTCAACGGGACGGTCTACGCAGTACCGAAGAACTGGGGAACGACCGGGTTCGTGATGAACACCAAGCACAGCGGCGGCAAGGCGTTCACCAGCTGGAAGGAGTTCTGGGACATGACCAAGACCGACTTCTCCGGCCGCACAATGGTGCATGACTACCAGCTGACGACCATCGGCAACGCACTCAAGTATTTCGGCTACTCGTTCAATTCGGTCGACCCGAATGAACTGGCCGATGCGGAGAAGCTGCTGCTTGAAGTGAAACCGCACCTGTTCGCCATCAATTCCGACTACCAGCCATCAATGCGCAATGGCGATGCATGGATGTCGATGTGCTGGACCGGCGACGGCAAGCAGCTCAACAAGGACATGCCGGAGATGGCCTATGTGCTGGGCAAGGAAGGCGGCGAAATCTGGTCCGACTACTATGCCATTCCCAAGGGTTCGCCACATCGCGATGCGGCCTATGCGCTGATCAACTTCCTGCTTGATCCGGCCGTCAACGCCAAGGAAGTGCAGGCGCATGGCTATCCGGTTGCCGACAGCCGCACCAACGCGCTGCTGCCCAAGGAACTGCTTGAGGATCCGATCCTCTACCCGGCGAAGGAGCTGCTGGACGCGCTCGAGTTCGGCGCAGCCGCCACGCTGACCGATCCGAACCGTGCAGAGCTTCTTGCACGCTTCAAGTCGGCCTGACCAGGTCAGGCAGGACGGACATGGCCTTGCAGGCTTCAACACGCAGAGCGCTACTGCTCGCGCCGGCAACCGCCTGGTTTGCCGCCATGCTCGTCCTGCCGCTGATTTTCGTTTTCGTTTTCAGCTTCGGCGAACGCGGACCGGCAGGTGGTTACGTGCCCGCATTCACGCTGGCGCAGTACGCCAACTTGCCGGCACGTTTCACCGCTTTCCAGAATACGCTCGTGCTGGCGCCGCTTGGCACCTTGGCCGCGCTCCTCGTCGCCTATCCGCTGGCCTACTATCTCGCCGTCAAGGCAAGCCCCAAATGGCGCACCCTTCTTCTCGTCATGGTAATCGTGCCGTTCTGGACGTCTATCCTGATCCGCACCTACGCTTGGATATTCATCCTCGGCGGACAGGGCGTGCCCATGTTGCTGGAATACATCGGCCTGGAATCGATAAGACTGATCAACACGCCATTCGCGGTGCTGGTGGGCATTGTCTACGGTTATCTGCCGCTAATGGTGTTTCCCATCTACGTCAGCCTTGAGAAGCTGGACAAGCGCCTGCTGGAGGCTGCAGCCGACCTGGGCTCTCCCCCATGGCGCAGTTTCTGGCAGGTGACGTTGCCGATGTCGTTGCCGGGCGTGGCAACCGGCTGCATGCTCGTCTTCATCCTGCTCATGGGCGAATTCCTGATCCCTGCGCTGCTCGGCGGCGGCAAGGTGTTCTTCATCGGCAATGCCTTGGTGGACCTGTTCCTGCAGTCCCGAAACTGGGCATTCGGCTCCGCCGTGGCGGCTACCCTGGTGATCCTGATGCTGGTGATCGTCAGCCTGTACATGAAGCTGATGATGCGTGGCCAGCGGCAGGACCCCGCACAGGGCATGTTCTAGGGAGGGCCGCTCGATGAGACTGTACGCCCTCGCCGTCTACCTCTTCCTCTACGTGCCGATCGGCATCATCGTGCTGTTCAGCTTCAATGCCGGGCGCCACGCTTCAAGCTTCCAGGGCTTCTCGGTACAGTGGTACGGCAAGCTGATGGCCAATCCGTTTGCCATCGATGCCCTAATCACCAGCCTGACCGTGGCATTCACCAGCGCCACGCTGGCCAGCGTGTTCGGCACCATGGCGGCGCTCGGGCTGCAAGGTGTGCGAGGGCCAATCAAGGCATTCTACGACGGCGTTATCTACGTCTCGATCATGGTGCCGGGGATCGTCATTGGGATCGCAACCCTGATTGCCCTGGTAAGCGTGTTCAATGTCCTCAACCCGGCGCTGGCCTTCGTGTGGCCGCAAGCGCTGGGCACAGCCCCATCACTTAACCTTGGCTATGGTTCGCTGATCGCAGCGCATACGCTGTTCACCATGGCGCTGGTCATCGTCATCGTACGCTCACGCCTTGCCAGCATGGACCGGGCGCTGATCGAAGCCTCAACCGACCTTTACGCCACGCCGTTGCGGACGTTCTGGCAGATAACCTTGCCGCAGATATTCCCGGCAATTCTCGCCGGATTCCTGTTGAGCTTCACGTTCAGCTTCGATGATTTCATCATCGCCTTCTTCGTGGCCGGTTCGGAGACGACCTTGCCCGTCTACGTGTTCTCGTCGATCCGGCGTGGCGTGACACCCGAGATCAACGCCATCGGCACCCTGGTTTTGGCCTCGTCGCTGGTGCTGCTCGTTGCGGCACAGTTCCTTCTGCACGGGCGCCGTGACGGCCAACGCAATGGAGGCGCCGAATGACTGACGTCGCATGGGAGATCTCTGACCCAGCTACCCTGCTGGCCGGCAAGGTGGCCATTGTGACCGGCGCCGGTTCGGGCATCGGGCGGGCGAGCGCAAACATTCTGGCGGCGCATGGCGCCCGTGTGATCGCGTCGGATCGGGACGATGCTGCGGCAAGTGACACGGCCAGCCTCATCACCGGTGCGGGCAGTGTTGCGATCGCCATGAAGTCAGATGTCAGCCGAGATGGTGATCTGGAACAGCTTGTGTCCAGAGCCATCGAAACCTGGGGGCGGCTTGACATCCTTCACTCACATGCAGGCATCCAGGTGGAAGGTACGCTGGAGCAAGTGGAACCGGCCGGCATGGATGCCTCCTGGCAGATCAACGTGCGGGCGCACTTCATGGCCGCGCGCCTGGCGGTACCACACATGAAACGCCAAGGCGCTGGCTCGATCGTCATCACCGCCTCGAACTCAGGCGTCCTGTACGACCGGGAAATGATTGCCTACGCCACCTCTAAGCATGCCGTGGTGGCGATGGCGCGCCAGATTGCACTCGACTATGCCCGCTTCAACATCCGGGTGAACGCGCTCTGCCCCGGTTGGGTCGACACGCCGTTCAACGCGCCTTTCATGAAGCAGATGGGCGGGCGGGATGCCCTGGAAAGCTACGTGCACCAGAAAATCCCCATGGGCCGCTGGGCAAGCACGGCTGAAATAGCCGAGGCTTTGCTGTTCTTGGCTTCAGACCGATCGTCTTTCATGACTGGGCAGGCCCTTGTCGTCGATGGTGGGGAGTGTCTCTGATCGTTGGGCGCTATGACATCAAACGCAACGACTCTAACATTTGTCTGGGAATATAGAATTGGGGGAACCGACCTAAGCCGTTAGACACCGGCAGCTTTCTAGGGTAAAGCGGACATCCTCGGCGGAAGTGAAAACTGTCCGCTGTTGACCCCACTCGGACATTCTCCGAGTCATATATCCGGTCGTGCTATCGAGCAGACAGAAGCAGTTCCGGGCATCCTATACTGAGAGCACAAGCTCCCCGCTCGATGCCCGTATGATTTTACCTGGTTTGTGGGGTCGCCCTTTTGGCAAGGCAAAAATTGACGTGTCATTTGCGGATTGAAGCACAGTCACACGAGACATGTCGCATTGGGCTGGCATGAACATCAACTGCGCACAGTTCACCAAAACAGCGATGAGCGTTGCCGTATTCATTGTTCAGCCCTCGCTTCTTCGCCTCCAGAGCGCGCAACAAAGCTGGTTGTGTTCACCGCAGTTGCCTGGGCGCGATGCGAGGATCGCCAAGCTAAGCGATCGTCTTCAGTCGAGTAGTCGCCTCCATAGTTGGTAAGTGGGCAGATGGTCTGAAAGAATGGCGTCTGGAAGAATGCTCGCAGGGCTGATGGATCGGTCAAATCTATCTGGTCAGCCTGCGCAGAGTTTGGGATTAGGCTTGCCATCATGGTCGCAGCCAGCACGCAGATGCGAGTTTGTTTCGTAAGCATCGTTCTTCTCCATCAGGTCAAGGAAGAAACGGCCAGTTTTGGTCAGCTCTTCCGTGGTTTGACTGATGTCGAAGTTACGATTGGAGCACCGAGGGCATGTATCGCTCACATGCTGCATTTTCGGCTTAGACGTGTAGTATTTTGGGCTGCAGCACTGATGCATTTGCATGAAAGCGTTCAAACAAGAGCCGACCAATGGATGAACCTGGTGGTGTTTCGGAGCTTAGTCCCCGGGAGCTTGAGATCGCTCAAGCTTACGCAGGCGGAGCAGAATATAAGGAAATTGCAGAGCGGCTTTTCATTGCGCCAAATACGGTCCGCACACATGTCGCGACTATCTACAGAAAACTCGGCGTCAATTCCAAAATTGAACTCTTCCGAGCATTGCAGGTCAGCGAGTCAGCAAAGCAATCGGCCGGGTCTGATCGACAAAGGATTAGAGTAGCTGAACGGCCGTCAATCGCAGTCCTACCCTTTATGTGCATGTCCGGAGACCGGGAGCAGGAGTTTTTCGCTGACGGCCTGACAGAAGACATCATCACCCGCCTGTCCTTTCTCCGCAATCTTGTGGTGATGGCACGCACATCCACTTTTGCCTTCAAAGGTAGAGCGATCAGAGTTCAGGACATTGCTTCAGAACTTGGTGCAAAGTTTCTGTTGGAAGGGTCAGTACGAAAGTCAGGCGACCGCGTTGGGGTAGCTGCACAGCTAATTGATGGTGCTTCTGGTGCACACCTCTGGGCTGAGCGGTTTGATCGTGATCTTCGTCAGGTTTTCGATGTCCAGGATGAGATTACGCGCTCCATCGTTGATGCGATGCAGGTCCGTCTCATAGACGGAGAGGTCGTTCAGACTGATCCGGGTTGGACAAAGAATATCGATGCTTGGGAGAAGTACCACAAAGGGGTGTTGGCACACCTTCTCTATACCGCGGAGGACGGTCTACGGGCTCGAAGGCTTTTTGAAGAATGCCTAGAGCACGATCCAGACTTCGTTGATGCTCGGGTCTATTTGGCCTGGACCTACTGGCAGGATGCTCGGTCAGGCTTTTCACCAGATCGCTCTGACGCCTTGTCGACTACCCGAAACTTGGTCGATGAAATGAGGGCAGCTGGCATTGCGACTGCAAACTTCAAGCACCTCGAGGCAGCAACATTACTCATCGAGCGCAGGCATGATGAAGCACTTGAAGTTGCTGACAAAGCCATTGTAGCGGGACCTTGTAAATTATTTGGTTTCACGCCGTCTTCATTGGTGTTCTATTACAGCGGATTTCCAAGAAAAGCTCACGAACTGCATCGAATGACAATTCGGTTGACGCCCTATACCCCAAACGATGTCATTTATAATTTAGCTTGGGTCTATACCTCGCTTGGTGACCACATCAATGCGATCGAGATGGCCGAGGACTACCTTAAGCGCGTTCCGAGTGATCTCTATGGATTTGTGGTTTTGGCCAGAGCTTTTGCTTTTGCAGGCCGTGCAGAACAGGCGTCAGAAACTCTAGGAGACTTACGGCAGAGTTACCCCAACTTCACAATACGCCAGTTGGCTGACCATGAGCCTTATCGGGAC
>JAHEBA010000117.1 GCA_024642465.1 Alphaproteobacteria bacterium | reverse complement strand
GCCGCACGAGCTGAATTCGAAGATGCGTCTGGACCGGTTCCGCACCGGCTACGTGATCGACGAGACCGGTCACGGCGCCCAGGCCAACCTGCATTGAATGATTTGCGCAACTCCGGACGGAAAACCGGTTCCATCCCTGTTCAGGCCGGGGACAAGCTTTTCCGGGGTTGCCCGGTAGGAATGAAAGCGAAATGGCTACATTGATCAATTGCCCCCACTGCGGGCGCCGCACGACGGACGAGTTCTACATCAAGGGTGATGCATCGAAGGTGCGCCCCACTGCCGTCGGCGACGGCACCATGGATCAGTGGCACGACTATGTGCACATCCGTGACAACGTGCGCGGGCGCGTTACCGAGTACTGGCACCACACCGGTGGCTGCCGGCAATGGCTGGTGGTGGAGCGCGATTCCATGACGCATGAGGTTTATGGCGTGACGCCCGCACAGAAATGGAAGCCCGCGGGCACGAAGGCGGCGGCGCCTGCAGTCAAGGCTGCAGCGCGCAAGGCACCCGCAAAGAAGGCCGGAGGCAAGCGCTGATGACATCGTTCAGGTTCGACAAGGGCGGTCTGATCGAACGCCAGACCCGGCTCAACTTCAGTTTCGACGGAAAGGCCATGACCGGCCATGCGGGCGACACGCTGGCGTCCGCGCTGCTTGCCAACGGGCAACTGCTGATGGGCCGGTCGTTCAAGTATCATCGGCCGCGCTCGGTGGTGACGTGCGGCGCAGCCGAGCCCAATGCGCTGATGGAAATCGGCAAGGGCGGGCGGCTCGAGCCCAACACCCGCGCCACCATGCAGGAGCTCTATGACGGGCTGGTCGCGAAGAGCCAGAACCGCTGGCCCACGCTCGAGCGCGATTTCGGCGCGATCACCTCGCTGGCTTCTTCTCTGTTCGTGGCGGGCTTCTACTACAAGACCTTCATGTGGCCGAAGAAGTTCTGGGAAGCGATCTACGAGCCGATCATCCGCAAGGCCGCCGGCCTTGGCAACCTCAGCCACGAGGCCGATCCGGACCGCTACGAAAAGGGCTACATGCACTGCGACGTGCTGGTGGTGGGCTCCGGCCCGGCCGGCCTGATGGCGGCGCTGGCCGCGGCACGCTCCGGCGCGCGCGTGGTAGTCGCCGACGAACATGCAAGGCTTGGCGGCTCGATCCCGAAGGAGCGCGAAGAGATCGATGGCCGCACCGGCACCGACTGGGCCGGCAACGTGATCGGCGAACTTTCCGCGATGAAGAACGTGCGGCTGATGCCGCGCACGACGGTGTTTGGCGCCTACGACGATGCGGTATTCGGCGCACTGGAACGGGTGCAGAAGGACGTCGCGGAACCGGATCACAACGTGCCAGTCGAGAAGCTTTGGCGCATCATCACCAAGCGGTGCGTGCTGGCAGCAGGCGCGGAAGAACGGCCCATCGTGTTCGGTGGAAACGACCGGCCCGGCGTGATGACGGCATCAGCCATGCGTGCCTTCGCCAACCAGTACGCCGTGGCGCCGGGACGCTCGGTAGCGGTATTCACCTCGACCGACTCCGGCTGCCGGACAGCGCTCGACATGAAGGCGCACGGCGTCCATGTCGAGGTGATCCTGGATGCCCGCAAGGATGCGACGAAGATCGACACTGGCGGCGTGCCGGTGATGCGCGGCGCCCTGGTCACCGACGTCAAGGGCGGCAAGCACGGCATGAGTGGCGTGGAGATCAACGGCCACGACACGATCCCGTGCCAGTCGCTTGCCATGTCGGGCGGCTGGAGCCCGGTGGTGCACCTGGCCTGCATGCGCGGGGCAAAGCCGGTCTGGAACGAAGAGCTTTCGTGCTTCATGCCGCCGGCGCATGATCCGTGGATCATCCCGGCAGGCTCGGCCAACGGCAAGTGGCGGTTGGGCGATTGCCTTGCCGATGGCGCTGCCGCCGGCAGCAAGGCCGCGGCAGATGCAGGCTTCAAGGCGGCGAAGGTCGCGGTGCCGAAGGCGCGCGACGATGCGAGCCACGCCGTATCGCCGCTGTGGTGGGTGAAGGCCTCCACGGGCAAGGCGTTCGTCGACTACCAAAACGACGTGACCTCGAAGGACCTGCCGCTGGCGGCGCGCGAAGGCTACGACCATATCGAACTGGCCAAGCGCTACACCACCTCCGGCATGGCGACCGACCAGGGCAAGCTCGGCAACGTCAATGCCATCGGCATTCTGGCGGAAGCGACGGGCAAGTCGATTGCCGAAATCGGGACCACCACGTTCCGTCCGTTCTACACGCCGGTTTCGTTCGGGGCGCTGGGCGGGCAGCACGTGGGCAACCACTTCCAGCCGGTGCGCCGGTCGCCGCTGCACGGCTGGGCGGAGAAGCTGGGTGCGGCGTTCGTCGAAACCGGTCAGTGGCATCGTTCGAGCTGGTTCCCGCGCGAGGGCGAGGGCTGGTTGGCGGCGATGACCCGCGAGGTGCTGAACACCCGCAAGAACGTCGGCATCTGCGATGTGTCGACGCTGGGCAAGATCGAGATCAAGGGCAAGGACGCAGCCGAGTTCATCAACCGGCTGTACTCCAACACGTTCCTGAAGCTGCTGGTCGGCAAGGCCCGCTATGGCCTGATGCTGCGCGAAGACGGGTTCGTCGGCGATGACGGCACCACGTCGCGGCTGGGTGAAAACCACTTCTTCATGACCACGACGACCGGCCATGCGGCGCAGTCGATGCGCGACATCGAGTTTGCCCAGCATGCGCTGTGGCCCGAACTGGACGTGCAGTACGGGTCGGTTACGGACGAGTGGGCGCAGATGGCGGTGGCCGGGCCGAAGTCGCGCATGGTGCTGTCCAGGGTGGTCAATGCAGACCTGTCCAACGAGGCGTTCCCGTTCCTGTCGGCGCGCGAGGTGACGGTGCTGGGCCACATTCCGGGGCGGCTGTTCCGGATCTCGTTCTCCGGCGAACTGGCCTACGAACTGGCGGTTCCGGCAGGCTTCGGCGAGGCCGTGGCGAGCGCCATCATGCATGCAGGCCAGCCGCACGGCATCCTGCCCTACGGCCTCGAGGCACTGAGCTCGATGCGCGTGGAGAAGGGCTTCATCACCCACAACGAGATCAACGGCCGTCACACGGCGGGCGATGTGGGCCTGGGCAAGATGGTGTCGAAGCAGAAAGATTATATCGGCCGCATGATGAACGAACGCGAGGGCCTGAACGACCCGGACCGGATGCAGATGGTTGGCATCAGGCCGATGGATCCAGCCAAGCGGTTCCGCTCCGGCGCGCACCTGGTTGGCCTCAACGACAAGCCATCCACGGCAACCGACCAGGGCTACCTGTCCTCGGTCGCCTGGTCGCCGACGCTGAACAGCTGGATCGGACTTGGCATGCTGAAGCGCGGCCGGGAACGGCACGGCGAGCGGCTGATCGTGTGGGACGGCCTGCGCGAGGTCTATCTCGAGGCCGAAGTGTGCAACCCCGTGTTCATCGATCCGGAAGGGGAGAAGACCCATGCCTGACACCGCCCTTCCCGTTTCTCCGCTGGCGCACGTGATGCGCCAGGGCCGGTTCGGACGCACCATGCCGGAAGGACCCGGCGTGACCCTGTCGACGGTTCATCCGTGCGAGATCGCCTCGGTGATTACTGCCAAGGGCAAGACGTCCGCGCTCGCCGCCGCGCTCAAGAAGGACTTTGGCGTTGCCTTGCCCGGCATGGGCCAGAGCGCTTCGGCGCGTGGGCTGATGATGGTTGGCGTCCAGCCTGACAGCTGGCTGGCGGTTCAGCCGGGCGGCAGCAACCTGGCAGCAAGGCTTGAGGACAAGGCCGGCAAGCTTGCCATGATCACCTCGCAGTCGCACGGACGCACGCTCATTCGCATGACGGGTCCGCGCGCCCGCGACGTGCTGGCCAAGGGAACGGCAGTCGACCTGCATGCGGCCACGTTCAAGCCCGGCATGGCCGCCGCCACCCAGATCGGCCATGTGGGCGTGACCATCGTGTGCACAGGTGCGGACAGCTTCGACCTGATCACCCTGTCGACGTTTGCCGCCGGCTTCTGGGACGGCATTTGCGAGCTGTCGCTGGAGTGGGGCTACGAGGTGAGGTAGGTGATCTTCCCTTCCGACATCTCTTCCTGCTGCCCTCGGGCTTGACCCGAGGGTCCATCATCCGCTCATGGGTCCTCGGGTCCCGGCCAAGACCTCGCCCGAGGAAGGCGCAAGCTAAGACGGTATTTCCAACACGCGCAGCTCATCCTCAAGAAACGCCAGAAGGGCGCGGGGAAGCTCGCGGTAGCGCGGCGTATCCACTTCCGTCTTGGCGATGATCTCGTGCACCACCGGGACGAGATGCCGGTCCATGAAATCGCGCTGCGCAGCGTGCAGGCTGGCGACAGCCTTCGTATCGGCAGCGTTGGCATGTTCCTGCCAGGTCACGAACTGCAGGAACTCCAACATAACCGACAGATGGTCCGGCAACTCGCCGCCGTCGCGCCGTTTGAGGCCGAAGTGGTCGTACCAGCGGATCAGTTCCTGGTAGAGGTCGGTCTGCTCGCGGTTGACATGGGTGGAGGCGTGCAAAGACACCGCGCGCTTCGACACCGAGGGCTCGAAGGCTTCCATGAATGCCTTTGCTGCGTCATCAGGTGGCGCCGGCACCACGGCCTCATCGAGCACGGCTGCACCGCCATCTGCAGAACAGAACGCAGCCGCGAAGGCGCCGTAAACGGCACTTCGCGCCAACGCGTCCACTAGCTCGCAGCCTTCCGCGGGCCGGAGATGCGCTCCATCTCGATGCGGGTGTCGCGGTCGAAGCAGTTGGGCTGGCCTTCCAGCATGCCGACGCGCAGGTGGGCATGGTCGCCGGCCAGTTCCACCGGGTTGATCGGCGACGGCGAGACATGGCGCGGCTCGCCCTTGCCTTCGAACTGGTAGTTCTCCCAGGCGTGGTACATGAAGGCCTGGCCGGGGCGCATGCCGTGGGTGACCTTGACCCTGAGCTCGAATGAGCCGACATCGTTGTAGCAGCGCACCCAGTCGCCATCGCTGATGCCGCGCGCCTGCGCGTCCTGCACCCCGATCATGATGTAGGGCTGGCCGCGATTGAGCCGGTTCATCAGACGGTTGTCGCGCCATACGCCATGGATCGACCAGCGGGTATGGCCTCCGGTCATCATCAGCGGATAATCGCCGCCAATCCTGGGCGGGGCCTTGTAGGTCGGCAGGTGCTCGTCGTGCTCCAGGTACAGGTCGTGGTCGATGTAGAACTGGATGCGCCGGGTCTGCGTCGGGTACGGGTACTTGTCGTGCAGGTGGTAGGTCAGCGGAATGAACGGCTTGCCCTCTTCCAGCTTGCCGGCATTGCCGATGGCCAGCGGCGAGATGCCGATGTCGTTGTAGCGGGCGTAGCCCTTTTCCTTCTGCTCTTCCCACGGCACATGGGAAAGGTTCGCGGAGGCCTCGATGATGGCGCCGGCAGCCTTGTCGGTATCGTCCTCGAGGAAACGGCCCGACATGGTCATGTCCTCATAGAGGTTGTCGAGCTTAATAGTCTTACCCAGGTGCGAGGTGATCGAGGTGAGGCCGCGTTCCTTTGCGCGCTTCTCGAGGTGCTTCGCCAGCATGGTGAAGATCCAGAAATCCGGCTTGGCTTCCCCGAGCGGCTCCACCGCCTTGTTGGTGACGTGGTTGAACGGCACCAGCGGCGTCACCCATTTGTGGTCGGTGGTCTCGTACCAGGCGGCAGCGGGCAGGATGTAGTCGGACCATTGCGCGGTGGAGCTCATGCGGAAGTCGATGGTGACCGAGAGCTTCAACTTGGGCCACAACACCTCCAGCAGCTTCTGCGAGCCGCGCACCGAGCGCATCGGGTTGGAGCAATAGTGGAACATAATGCGCGGGTCCGTTCCGCGCGGCGGCTGCACCGGCACCCAGTGCTTGTCGAGGGCCTCTACCACCGACTCCTTCACCGGCTTCTTCAGGCCCGGCACCCATTTCGCGGCTTCCACGGCCAGTTCCATCACCCCGCCGTGGATGTGCCAGAACATGGCCGACGAGGTCCAGATCGGCAGGTTGCCGCCGATGTCCTTGAACGTGTTGTTGGCGAGGTCCTTGAAGAACATCTCGGCCGTGTCGCCGGCGGCGAGCTTGCCGAGCAGGCCGGTACCGATATCCCAGCCAAACTTCGCCCGGTCGGCGTTGCGGAAGCCGGAGACGTAGTCTTCCCAGCCGTCGTTGGCGAGGAAGGCGAAAGCCGAGTAGCCGGAGCCCGGCTTGCCCATCTGGCCGCGCAGCACCCAGATCAGGATCATGGCGCGCTCGGTCAAATTGCCGTGGAAGTACTTGTTCATGGAGCTGCCGGAGACGTTGGACAGCGCCTTTGCCCCGATGCACAGCTTGGCGAACTTCTCGATGACCTTTACCGGCGTGCCGGTCATTTCCGACACGGCTTCGAAGGTGTAGGGCTGCAACCGGTCCTTGAGCAAAGAGTAGACCGATCGAACCTTCACCGCCGTACCATCCGTCAGGGTGATTTCGACATCGACATCGAGCACCGGCTTCAGCGTCCCGAGCTTCAGTGACTTGGCCGGCGCCGACATCGAGCCGCGCACCGCGTCCATAAGGGTAAAGCGATTCGAGCGCCCGCCCTTGGCGTCTGCCTCGGTGAGCAGCTTGCCGGTGTCCATGCGGACCAGCAACGGCAGGTCGGTCTGCTCTGCGACGAAGGCTTCATCGACGTGACCGCCCTCGACGATCTCGCGGGCCACAGCAAGCGCCAGCGCACCGTCGGTGCCGGGGTTCAGCGGCACCCACAGGTCAGCCTTGATGGCGGAGGGCGAATAGTCCGGTGCGATGCACACGATCTTCGAGCCGTTGTACTTGGCCTCGGTAAAGAAGTGCGCATTGGGGATCGAGGTGACGATCGGGTTGCAGCCCCAGAACAGGATCACGTCGGAGAAGAAATAGTCCTCGATCGAGCGGTCCATGTAGATGTTGCCGAAGGTCTCGAAGGCGCCACGGTGGGCATCGCCGTTGGAGGAGTTCGAGTCCAGCGAGATCGAATGGGTCAGCTGGGCAAGCCGTGCCTGGGCCGCGTTGGCCGCGCCCACGTTGATGTCTGGCCCCATGTCCCAGATGATGCGGTCGGTGCCTTCCTCGGTGATGACATCGAGGAACTTGTCGGCAATGTCGTCCAGCGCCTCGTCCCAGCTGACGCGCGCCCAGTCGCCGGAACCGCGCTTGCCGGTCTGCTTGAGCGGATAACGTATGCGGCTTTCCTCGTACATGCGCTTGGAGAACGAGCAGCCCTTCTGGCAGCCGCGAGGGTTCATGTCGGGCACGTCCGGGTTGAGCTGCGGGTAGTCTGCCGCCTGTTCCTCGCGGAACACGATGCCATCGCGCACATAGACATCGAAGGCGCAATGGGCCTGGTACCAGCAATTGATCATGTGGGTGCCGCGGACGGTTTTGTCCCAGGTCCACTTGTTGCGATAGATGTCAACGATCTTGCCGTAGTCGGGCGGACGGCGGGCTGCCAGCGCCGACAGCGGCTGGCCGGAGCGGGTCACGAAATCAGGCAGCGCAAGCGTTGTGGCGACAGCCGCGCCTGCCTTGAGGAAATTGCGGCGGGAGACATTCGCGCTCACTGGCTGGAGCCTCCATTGCCATTGCGGTGGCTGATCTCGATTGCCGGCGGGGTAAGCACCGGCTCGCGCTCGAGCGCCACGGCAATCTGCTCGATCTCTTTCGGATGCTTGTTGAACGGGCCGAACAGGTCGAGGAAATTCTTCGAAATCAGCGTGTCCATCAGGTCGCTGACTTCGCCGGCCTGCTTCTTCGCCCGTTCCGCCTTGATCTTCTCAAGCGCCGGTCCGACCTCGGGGCCGAACAGGCTGTCAAGGTAAGCCAGCGGAATGCGGTCTTCGCCGGTCGGGTTGCCTTCCTCGTCGAATTTCTCCGGCGACAGCGGCGGAATGTAGAACACGTTGGGCTGGGTCTCGAACTCGGGGTGCAGCGGCAGCGCCACCTTGTGCACGTTCACCAGCTTGTGGATCGGTCCGTCCTCATCCTCGAGGAAGCCGAGAAAGCGCACCCGGCCCGGGCACTGGCGCGAACAGGCGGTGGCCACGCCCTGCTCCACGCGCGGCAGGCAGAACACGCATTTCTGCGCGTGGCCGGTGACGTGGTTGTAATAGATTTCCTTGTA
>JAHEBA010000116.1 GCA_024642465.1 Alphaproteobacteria bacterium | reverse complement strand
CGGCAGCGTCAAGGAAATCGAGCGGGCCGCCGGGCTGGGCCTCAATGGTGCGGTACTGAACTCGCACTTCCAGGGCCACTATATCGACGAGCAGGATTACTGGCCGATCCTTGAGGCGCTGGAGGCGAACGATCTCGCGCTCTACATCCACCCTACCGCGCCGTTCAACGCGCCGCATTACGAGGATCGCGGGTTCTTCGGCGCGCTGGCGGGTTTCCCGCACGATGTCTGGCTGCACACCATGGGGCTGGTGTTCTCGGGCGCCTTCGACCGGTTCCCCAGGCTGCGCCTCGTCATCGGCCACATGGGCGAATGCTTGCCGCTGCACCTGTATCGGTTCGACTGGATGCAGGGGAATGCCGACGGCCGCAGCCACCTGCGCGGCGGCACGCAGCCGAAGCTGAAGCATCCGGTCAGCCATTATTTCAGGAACAACATCTGGATCACCACGAGCGGCGTGGCGTGGGAACCGGCGATCCGGTTCTGCCACGAGGTGCTGGGGCCCGACCGCGTGCTCTACGCGATGGATTACCCCTACCAGCAGTCATACGACGAAGTGGCCGCCTACGACCGGATGGATTTCGACGCGGCGACCAAGAAGATGCTGATGGAAGACAACGCCCGCCACGTTTTCCGGATTACCGGTTAGGCGGGGCCTGCCAGCCTGGTGATCGCGGCAGGGTGCAACTGCCCGAAGAAGCGCACTTCGGCACGCTTGCCGACCACGCGCACGATCTTGCCGTTCATCTGGGTGTCGCCGGCGATGACGAGGTGGACGAAGTCGAGTTCGGCCGACCAGACCTGCTCGCTCTCGATGATGCAGCCGTCAACGCCCAGCGCCGAGATGCTCACTGCGCGCGTCTCGCCGTCGCACTCGCAGGTGCCCGAAAGCGCGAACCAGTCGCCAAGATCTTCGTAAACACTAGCCATCGTTACAGCTCCAAACGAGCTGACTTGCTATCAGGTTCCGGCTGAATGGGCGGTGGGACGCGTGTTCATCGGCGGTATTGGCTCGCGAGGGTGTAGATCGTCAGTCTATCACCCGCCCGCGCACCATGACCCAGCCGACTTGTTCCAGCAGCCGCGCGTTTTCCAGCGGGTTGCCGTCCAGCGCGATGATGTCGGCCGACATGCCGGGGGCCAGCCGCCCGATCTCGTCTTCCATGTGCAGCACCCGTGCAGCCACGGTGGTGGCGCTGGCCACGGCTTCGCGGTCGCTGAGGCCGTTGTCGACCAGCAGGCCGAACTCGCCGGCGTTCAGGCCATGCTCGAACACGCCCGCGTCAGTGCCGAAGGCGATGGTGACGCCCATGTCGTGCGCCTCGCGCACCGCCTGCCCGACGATCTCGGACACTTCGCGCACCTTGGCTTCGACCACCGGGGTGTAGACCCCCGTTCCCAGCCGCGACCGCACGCCCTCGAAAGCCATCAGCGTGGGCACCAGCGCGGTGCCGTGGTCGCGCATCACCCGCAGGCCCTCGGTATCGAGGTAGGTGCCGTGTTCGATGGTGGCGACGCCTGCGCGTGCCGCCGCGGCGATGCCGCCGGCCCCGTGCGCGTGCGCGGCTACGTCCAGCCCCAGCGAGCGGGCAGTGTCGACGATGGCTTCCATCTCGGCGGAGGTGAAGTGTGCGTCCAGCCCGCGGCCCTGTTGGCTCAGCACGCCGCCGGTGGCGGTGATCTTGATCAGGTCCGACCCGTTCTGCGCTGCCTGCCGCACACGCGCGGCACATTCGTCGGCGCCGGTGCAGGTAAAGCCGGTGTCGAGCGCGTCGTTCACCTCGGGCCGGAAGCCGGAAACGTCGCCATGCCCGCCGATGATCGCCAGCGGCGGGCCGGAGGCGAGGATGCGCGGTCCCGGCACGCGGCCTTCCGCCGTTGCCCGGCGCAGGGCGAACATCGACTGCGGATAGCTGCCAGTATCGCGCACCGTAGTGAAGCCCGCCAGTGCCGTGGTGCGGGCATTGACCACGCCGAGTACGGTTGCCCATTCGTCGGTATCAACTGCCCCGTCCCGGAAGTCGCTGCCGGGATTGCCGTCAAGGTGAACGTGGAGGTCGATCAGGCCGGGCATGACCGTGCGGGTGGAAAGATCGATCAGCGTAGCGCCGTCGGGCGCAGGCTGCAGGCCGCCGGTGATCGCCACGATGCGCCCGTCTTCCACGGTGATGGTCGAGGGGCCTTCGAAGGAACCATCGGCATCCCGGATCAGGTGGCCCGCGTGGATCACCTGCACGTCGGCCAGCGCCGGACTGGCAAGGCAGGTTGCGGCCAGCATGGCTGCTGCGATGGCGACGGTTCTCATTGGCTTACCCCTCCACGGTTGTGTCAGGGGTATGTCGGCAAGCCGGTGCATTGTCCATGCACCGGCTTGCCGCAAGGGGCTCAGCCCCAGACGTCTTCGGCCACCTCGACACACAGGCGGATCTTGTCGGCCTGCTGCTGGGTGGTGATGTCGTTGCCGTGCACCGTGCTGGCAAAGCCGCACTGCGGCGACAGGGCCAGCTGGTCGAGGTCGGTGTACTTGGCCGCCTCGTCGATGCGGCGCTTGATGTCGTCCTTGCTTTCCTGCTCGCCCAGCTTGGTCGAAACCAGGCCCAGCACCACGACCTTGCCCTTGGGCAGGAAGCGCAGCGGCGAGAAATCGCCCGAACGCGCATCGTCGTATTCGAGGAAGAAGGCGTCGATGTCGCATTCGTTGAACATGACTTCGGCGACCGGATCGTAGCCACCTTCGGCGGCCCAGCTCGAACGGAAGTTGCCGCGGCACAGGTGCATGGTGCGCACCAGGTCGTCCGGAGCGCCGGCGAAGCTGGCGTTGATCAGCTTGGCATAGTCGTGGGTGATCGAGTCCGGGTCCATCCCGCGGTTCTGCGCGTCCTCGCGGTGGCCGGTGTCGCACAGGTAGGCAAGGTTGGTGTCGTCGAACTGCACATAGCGGCAGCCGGCGTCGACAAGATCGGCGATCTCGGCGGCATAGGCCTTGGCCACGTCATCGTAGAAGCCCTGCATGTCCGGGTAGGCTTCCTCGGGGATGCCAGCGCGGCCGGCACGGAAGTGCAGCATGGTCGGGCTGGGAATGGCGACCTTGGCCACCGCGCCCGGTGCGCTCACCTTGCTGGCGAGGAATTCGTAGTCGGCGCGCTGGATCGGCTTCACGTGTTCGACCTTGCCCGAGATGATCATCTTCGGCGGGGCGAATTCGACGTCGACGCCCTTGTCGTTCTTGAAGGCCTTCTTGATCCCGCCGGTTTCCTCGACGCCCGAAAGCTGGAGGAGGAAATCGGTGTGGAAGAACTTGCGGCGGAATTCGCCGTCGGTAACGGCCTTGATGCCAAGGCCTTCCTGCCAGGCCACGAGTTCGGCGATGGCCGCATCCTCGATGGCGCGCAGTTCTTCGTAGGAGATGTTTTCGGCGGCGCGGTGCGTGCGGGCTTCCAGCACGGACTGCGGACGCAGGAACGAGCCGACGTGGTCGGCACGCGACGGTAGCTTGAATGTCATTTGGGTAGTCCTGTCATTGGCATTAGCGGCTGCTGAGCCAGGGTCATGACGCGGGCTCGCGCTCGACTGACGTGGCGGTAATAGGCGCGTGCGCCAGCGCCGCGCAAGATAGATTGTGCATTGCAGCGGCAAAGGCTGCTTGATCTACCTCTGGTCAACTGTAACGATAGTTATTATTGCGCTGCGCCGACGGGCGTAAAACGCACGCTTTGGGAGAGGCGAAATGCAAGTTTGGAAACTGGCGGCCACGGCTGCCCTGGCACTGGGTCTGGCCGGGGGTCTGGCTGGCTGCGGCGAAAGCGCGCCAGAAGGCAGCGCCCCGCCCACAGAAGGTGTGACCGACGATCTGATCGCGGCCGCGGCGCCGGAAGAATGGCTGAGCTACGGCCGCGACTACGGCGAACAGCGTTTCTCCCCGCTTGACCAGATCAACGCCGAAAACGTCGGCGAACTGGGCCTGGCATGGTCTTACGACTTCGACACCGCGCGCGGGCAGGAAGCCACACCGCTGATGCACGACGGGGTGCTCTACACCTCCTCCGCGTGGAGCAAGGTCTACGCCTTCGACGCCGTCACCGGCGAACTGAAGTGGAGCTTCGATCCCGAAGTCCCGCGCGAAACGCTGGTAACCGCCTGCTGCGACGCAGTGAACCGCGGCGTCGCGCTGTACGGTGACAAGGTCTACGTCGCCACGCTGGATGGCCGCCTGATCGCGCTCAACCAGGCCGACGGCAGCATGGCCTGGGAAACCGACTACGTCCCCGATCACAACAGCTATACCAGCACCGGCGCCCCGCGTGTGGCCGGCGGCAAGGTGTTCATCGGATCGGGCGGCGCGGAATACCGTGCCCGCGGCTTCATCGCTGCTTTCGACTGGGAAACGGGCGAAGAACTTTGGCGCTGGCACACCGTGCCCGGCAACCCGGACGACGGGTTCGAGAACGACGCCATGGAATTGGCTGCCGCGACCTGGGCGGGCAGCTGGTGGGAACTGGGCGGTGGCGGCACCGTGTGGGATTCCATCACCTACGATCCGCAAACCAACCTGGTGCTGTTCGGCACGGGCAATGCCGAACCGTGGAACCCGGCTGCCAACGGCCGCGAAAGCGCTGATGCGGAAGGTGACGACAACCTCTACACCTCCTCCATCGTGGCAGTGAATGCCGACACCGGCGAATATGTCTGGCACTTCCAGCAAACGCCTGAAGATCGCTGGGACTATGACAGCAATGCCCAGATCACGCTGGCCGACGTCGAGATCGACGGCACTCCGCGCCACGTGGTGATGCACGCTCCGAAGAACGGCTATTTCTACCTGCTCGACGCGGCGACCGGCGAATTCATCTCGGGCAATCCGTGGGTGGATATCAACTGGTCGCTCGGCCTCGATCCCGCAACCGGTCGCCCGCAAATCAACCCCGATGCCCGCTACGAAGTGACCGGCGGTGTGTGGGTCGGCCTGCCGGGCGCAGGCGGCGCGCACTCGTGGCATCCGCAGGCCTGGTCGCCTGCCACCGGGCTGATGTACCTGCCCGCCAACCTGGCCGGCTTCCCCTTTGCTGCCGACAATGATTTCGAGGAAACCGAGCTGGGCTTCCAGACCGGTATCGACGGCGCTGCCACGGCGATGCCGCCGGTCCCCGAGGTGCGCGAGGCAATCATGGCCGGGACCACCGGCGCGCTGGTGGCGTGGAACCCGCTGACCGGCGAAGAGGCCTGGCGTGTCGACTATGCCGGGCCGTGGAACGGCGGCGCGTTGGCGACAGCAGGCAACCTCGTGTTCCAGGGCACCGCGACCGAGGAATTGCGCGCCTACAACGCCACCAGCGGCGAACAGCTGTGGTCCTTCGCCACCCAGAGCGGCGTGATCGCCGCGCCGATGACCTATTCGGTGGGGGGCGAACAATATGTCGCCATCATGGTCGGCTGGGGCGGCGTCTGGGACGTGGCGCCCGGCATCCTGTCGGCCAAGTCCGGCACCCCGCGCAACATCAGCCGCCTGCTGGTGTTCAAGCTGGGCGCTGACGGCAGCCTGCCGGCTCCGCCCCCGCTGGCCGAACGCGCGCTTGACCCGCCGCCGTTCACCGGGACCGAGGCACAGGTGACTGCCGGTGCGCGCACCTATGCCCGCTTCTGCGGTACCTGCCACGGCGATGCCGTGGTGGCAGGGGCCCTGAACCCCGACCTGCGCCACTCGATGACGATCAACAACTTCAACGCCATGAAGTCGATCGTGATCGACGGGGCCTTCGCCCACAATGGCATGGTCTCCTTCGCCAGCGATATCGACGAGGAGGAGCTGGAGAACATTCGCCAGTATATCATCCAGCGCGCCAACCAGGACCGCGATCTGGGCGAATAGGACGGGCAAGGTGGCGCGGCGAGGACTCGACTCGTCGCGCCGCTCATTCTAACGGTCGTTACGATTGCCGTGCGGCGTAGGCAGCCCTCCGCCGCGCTGCTAGGATAATGTCAAATTGAGTCGTTTGGCCAAGGCGCCATCTGGGATGAGAGGACCAGTATCATGAACGAAGTCACCACCATCGATCGCACGCAGCGCGAATATTCGGATGCCGTAAAGAAGGCGCTGGCGCGCAGCCCGCAGCTCTACATCAACGGCGAATGGGTCGACAGCTCTGGCGATGCCACCATCGACGTGGAAGATCCTTCCACCGGCAAGGTCATCTCCAGCTTCGTCGAAGCTACCGACAAGGACATCGACCGCGCCGTGGCCGCGGCCCGCACGGCCTTCGACGATCGCCGCTGGCGCGACATGCCGCCGATCGCGCGCGAGCGGATCATGCACAAGATCGCTGACCTGATCCTGGAACATGCCGACGAACTGGCCGAACTCGAAGCCATCGACGTGGGCAAGCCCAAGGGCATGGCCGCCGTGGTCGACGTGCCCGGTGCCGCCGCGCACTTCAGCTACATGGCTGGCTGGGCCGGCAAGATCGGCGGCGAAACGCAGGCGCCCTATTCGATGCCGAACGGCATGATGTTCGCCTACACGTTGAAGGAGCCGGTCGGCGTCTGCGCGCAGATCGTGCCGTGGAACTTCCCGCTGCTTATGGCTTGCCTCAAGATCGCTCCGGCGCTGGCGGCTGGCTGCACCACCGTGCTCAAGCCCGCCGAACAGACCAGCCTCACCGCGCTGCGCCTGGCTGACCTGATCCACGATGCCGGCGTGCCGGCCGGCGTGGTCAACATCGTCACCGGCTATGGCCACACCGGCGGTGACCGGATGGTGAAGCACCCCGACGTCGACAAGGTCGCCTTCACCGGCAGCACCGAAATCGGCAAGCTGATCAACCGCAACGCTACCGAAACGCTGAAGCACGTCACGCTGGAACTGGGCGGCAAGTCGCCCGTGGTGGTCATGCCCGACGTCGATGTGGCCGAAACCGCGCCGGGCGTGGCGGGTGCGATCTTCTTCAACTCGGGCCAGGTCTGCGTCGCCGGTTCGCGCCTCTATGCGCACAAGTCGGTGTTCGACAAGGTCGTGGAAGGCATGGCCGAAACCGCGCCGTTCTGGGCCCCGCGTCCCTCGCTCGATCCCGATGCGCACATGGGTCCGCTGGTCAGTGCCGAACAGTACGACCGCGTGCTGGGCTATATCGAAGCAGGCAAGCGCGACGGTGCCAGCGTGCTGATGGGCGGCGACAGCCCGGGCGGTGACGGCTACTACGTCAACCCCACCATCCTCACCGACGTGAACCCGCAGATGAGCGTCGTGCGCGAGGAAATCTTCGGACCAGTCGTGGTAGCTCAGCGCTTCGAGGACCTCGACGAAGTGGTGAAGGACGCCAACGACACCCAGTACGGCCTCGCCGCCGGTGTCTGGACCAAGGACGTGTCCGCCGCGCACCGCATCGCCAGCCGCCTGCAGGCCGGTACCGTGTGGGTCAACTGCCACGCCATGATCGACCCGGCACTGCCTTTCGGCGGCTACAAGGAAAGCGGCGTCGGCCACGAACAGGGCCGCCTCGGCCTCGAGGCCTACATGGAAACCAAGTCGGTGATGATGAAGCTCTGATCACCGGGTTAAGCGCGAGGCCCGCCTGCGGCATTGCCGGGGCGGGCCTTGTCGTGTTTAGGCTGTCGGCGAACAATTCACGGGAAATACGATGCCCATAGACCTCTCGAAAATCCGCGCCATCGACGTGCACGTTCACGCCGAAGTCTCGTGTCACGATCCGGAAGACCCGGTGATGGGCAAGTTCTTCGATGCTGCCAGCGCCTATTTCAAGGCCCCCCGCGAACGGCCCAAGATGCCCGAGATCATCGAGCTCTACCGCGAAACCAACATCGCCTTCTGCATGTTCACGGTCGACTGCGAGAGCGGCATGGGCGCGAAGCGCGTGTCGAACTACGAAGTGGCCGAGCTGGCCAACAAGAACGACGACATCTGCATCCCCTTTGCCTCCATCGATCCGCACAAGGGCAAGTACGGCGCGCGCGAGGCGATCGACCTGATCGAGAACCACGGGGTCAAGGGCTTCAAGTTCCACGGCATCGCCCAGAACGCCCACCCGGCGGACCGCATGGCCTACCCGATCTACGAGGTGATCAACGAGTACAAGCTGCCTGCCATCTTCCACACCGGCCATTCCGGCATGGGCACGGGGATGCGCGGCGGCGGCGGGATGCGGCTGAAGTACGGCGAGCCCATGCTGATCGACGATGTCGCGGTGGACTTCCCCGACATGAAGATCATCCTCGCCCATCCCTCCTGGCCGTGGGTCG
>JAHEBA010000115.1 GCA_024642465.1 Alphaproteobacteria bacterium | reverse complement strand
CGTTCTTGGCTTTGCGAGCCTTCATCAAGGCAAACGCGATTTACACATTGATCCGCCCACGTCCTCCAACGCCATTATGCAGAGGGCTGAGACCCTACTGCGGAGAGAACAATGAACCCGGCAGGTATAGAGTCGGTAGCTTGACATTCACCCCCGAGTTAGAGAACAGCCAAGGCTCGAAGGGGACATTGAGGAATCCAAATGGATAGGGCCAAATCACCCACCACTTGTTGCCCAGTCTTATCTGCGCGGTCATCATCTACCACACGAGGCCATCAATCCGATGGCTGTCGGGTCGATACTGAGTGATGAAATTGGATCCTAAACTGCTCGGGCAATCCTTAGAGGCCCTACTTCCAGAGGCGCAGGACCGTGCCTCCGTCTGGCTCGCTGCGGAGATGAAGGATCGCAGTTCCGGTTTCTATTGTGATCCAAGACGAGGGTTCGCTCGCGGCATCGAGTTTTTCAGCGGTTTCGACCTACACCGCATCACGGCTAGGGCGATTGCCATTCATGCCAGTGGGGTCGGCCGTTGGGCCAATTTTGCAAATCCGGTATGCTTTACAGACAAGCTCCTTTGGTTGAAATTCTTCGGCTATCTTCCCTTGCCCAACCCTGCAAACAAGTTAGTTGTGCGGAGCCTCATACCGACTGCGTTACGCACCAAGATCAAAGTACCCAAAGTTGTATGGCGATCTGACCGTCCATTGCTGCCACGCAGTACTGAAGTTGAACCGGGCAGCTACTTTCTAAAATCCAACAACGGCACAGCCAACACTTTGAAGCTCGACTTCCCGCTGAACCAGCGGGATCAGTTTCTGGCCAAGGCGTGGGTGGAACGCAGTTTACAGCGGCCTCGAATCGTTGCAGGTGGAGAATGGTGGTACGGGACCTTCAAGCCGGAAGTCTTTCTGGAGGTGCCCGTTGCAGAGCCCGGCAGCTTCCAGGAGTGGAAGCTGATGGTCATGAATGGAAAGTATCGCCGATGTTATGAACGTGTGGGCGACGAGCGATCGACCATCAGCAACACCCTGTATGACGCGGACTTCAACCACATTCCGGTCGGCATCGGAGACTACGGAATTGGCGAATTACGACGGCCTTTCAAGGAACTCGAATTGATGCGAGAAACAGCTGAGGCATTGGCGGCCAATGTGCCATTTGGAAGGGTCGACTTCTACCTCACCGCAGATCATGAGGTGTTCGTTGGTGAAGTCACGTATTGCCCGAACAACACCCGCATCCGCTACTTGGACCCTGAGTTCGATTACATTGCCGGCCGCGATCTTGACCTGTCCACATGCCGCAACAAAGTCGAGGTGTCTTGAACGAGGTTTGAAATGCGGATGATGGTTCTCTTTAAGCTGAATTATTCGCAGCCTCGCGCATGGCTTTGGCTCAAGCGGCTATGAGTGGTTCAGAAATCTGTGTGCCAATGGGTCGAATAGCAACCGGCGACTCTTCAATCTTTGAGTGGCAACTCATGGCAGATACTGTTGAAAAAGTGGGTCTTGGGGCCAAACGGCAGAAATTTTTGGCCATACAGTGCGTGCAGCAATTTGGGGCCGAAAGGGGTGCATAGACGTTGGTTAGGTCTGCGGGTGAAGCCCTTGCTAAGCCAGAGAATGCATCAACGATGAAGGTGCCAACTCCTGCTCTCTCGGGACAAAATTCAAGCCTGCCCAGATTTGGAGTTTTTCAACATTGGGTAATGGTTGGCAGCTCTTCTGCGGAGACCGATAGGATCGGCTCCGTCATTGAAAGAGGAGACTGACCATGGAGTATTTTGCTGGTTTGGATGTATCGATGGAAGAGACGCATATTTGTGTTCTCGACCGCGAAGGAGAAGCAGTTCATGAAGCCAAGGTAGTTTCAACGCCTGCGGCCATTGCGGACGGCCTGACAAAAGCTCCCGCTTGTAGATGCGTTGTCTTCGAGACGGGCCGGATGGCACCGATGCTGTATCACGGTTTGCGTGGGCTCGCGGTGCCGGTTGTTTGCATCGAAAGCCGCCAGGCTGCGCAGGCGCTTAAGTCGCTTGCCACGCACAAGACAGATCGCAACGATGCGCGCGGGCTTGCTCATCTGGCCCGTACCGGGTTCTTCAAATGCGTGCATGTGAAGTCGTTTTCGGCGCATGCTGTTCGGTCTTTGATCATCACGCGGAAGAAGCTGGTTGGCCAACGAGTGACGCTGGAGAACCAGATACGCGGTCTTGCCGTGGTGTTCGGTGTCCGTCTGCCGCGTGGCCTGAGCCCTGCCTTTGTTGAACATGCGTTGCGGGCAAGTGAAGGGATCGATGGCTTGTCCGCCGCCATGCGTGGTCTTGTTGAGGCTCGGGGCGCAGTCCTCTCAGCTGTTAAGGCAATTGATGGCGACATGAAGAGAATGGCGAGAGCGTCTGATGCGTGCCGGCGCCTGATGACAATCCCAGGTGTCGGACATCTGACCGCACTTGCCTTCACAGCAGCGATTGATGATCCTGCCCGCTTCAGGCGATCACGAGACATGGGTCCCTATCTTGGCCTGGTGCCTCGCCGTTACCAGTCAGGGGAGATCGACTACACTGGCAGCATCTCGAAGGTAGGTGACAGGCGGGTACGAACCTTGCTCTATGAAGCTGCCAACGTCATGCTCACCCGTTACAAAGGAGCGCTGAAGCTAAAGAACTGGGCATTCGAGATCGCCAAACGATCCACCATGAGAAAGGCCCGGATCGCACTCGCTAGAAGACTTGCCGTCATCATGCATGCCATGCTTCGGCACGGCACCGAGTTCAGAGCAGCATAACTGATTGCTGGTCACCAAGAAGGAGGCCGAAACAAGCTCCCGAGCAGGAGCAACGCCCGAGGGAGGGAGTGGATGATGGCGCCGATTCTGTAGCACGCGATCGATCTTTCGACCGACTGCGTTTTCAACCAAGCCGCTCCACACCCAGCTGACCCCATCAAGTGCCACATGAGCACGCAGAGAACACAGGCACCCAAAGGCGTCGATCACGCTCACAAACGAGCTGCCACCCTTGACTTATTAGAGAACACAATCGGCACAAAGCTGCCGGTTTGGGCGGTGGGGCAGATAGTCTGCTTTCAGCGCCACAGCAGACAGTCTCAATGATAGCCAAACCCGCCAGGGGCTTACCCGCTACGGACGTCTAGCCCGACTGGTCAGTTCGGTAGACCGGCCACGGTGAGGCCGGATTGCATGCGATCCAGAACGTCGGTTCGAACGTAAGGCTGGGTTCGCAGGAGCGCGCCCGCCGCCGTCTCGGAGCTTGCCTGAGTAACGCCCGGATGGCCATTCGCGCCGCTTCGAGCTCACCGCGTTCGGCTTCAGCGACCGCCAGTATTATGAGCCCC
Organism: Alphaproteobacteria bacterium; assembly: GCA_024642465.1. GTDB lineage: Bacteria > Pseudomonadota > Alphaproteobacteria > Rhizobiales > Aestuariivirgaceae > Anderseniella. Next base: position 4,898 of record JAHEBA010000115.1, on the reverse strand, counting down.
CAGAAGTAGTCCAGTTCTTGGGCTAGAGTCATGCCGGCTAGGTCTTTGGCTTCGTCCAGATCGCCTAATAACCAGGTTGCGTAGGCTAGATTGCCGACATACCTGGCGGGATAACACGGAGATGCAGATCTAAGCCTTCACAGGCTAACTCGCTGGTTCCGGGGGAGCCACCGATCCATCCCATTAACGGAAGACTTCTCCATTGGCGGGAGCGTTATTTGTCGAGTTATCGCTGCTGCGATTTGCCTAATCGACATTGAGCAAATAGACTCGATTAATAGTCCAGCAACGAGAATGGCAAATATGACAAACGGCATCGTCTATTCGATCTCCCACCCGGCCTGGATGCCAGCCTGCCTACTGTCGGCGAGATCGGCTGTCAGCAAGATGCCAGAGGTTGAACGCGAATTGTACCTTACCCATGCTGTCGCGGCAGAACTGAGCGGCAATTGGAAAGCCCCGTTCGATCGCGTCGTGACACTCGATACTGCGAGGCACTTCCATCGTCCACGTTTCGAAGCAATGCTCCAAACTGGCCTCGATCGGGCCCTGTTCATCGATGCCGATACGTTCTTCGTCGAACCGGTTCACGAACTTTTTGAAATGCTGGATCACTTCGACGTGGCAGCCATGCCTGCTCCGCAATACATCCATCCTCTGGCAACCGAAAAAGGTATCACCGACCTGATGCCGCATGTGCCAGAGTCCTTGCCCGAGTGGAACGGCGGTGTCATCGCGGCACGCATGACGCCCGAAGTCATGGGCTGGGTGGAAGCCTGGAGCAGCCTTTTTGAACAGTGCATGGCCAGCGGCTACCAGATGGACCAGGCATCGCTGAGAAGCTCACTGGTGCACAGTGGTTTGCGCATTGCCTCATTGCCCAACAATTACAATTTCCGAGCCAACATTGCCCAGGTAGTGGCTCGCAACGTCAAGATCCTACACGCCCACGGCGACCTTCCCGCAATCGCTCGCACCATCAATGCCACCAGCGGGATCCGCACCTACAGTCCCGACAGGCGCCTGATCCATGGCCAGTTCCCCAAGGACTTTACCCCTCAATCCATGGAATTCTTCCGGAAACAGCTTCAACAATGAAGACCTTAACCCAGAACAAGGCGGAGCCTCTTGCTGATTACCCACTTCGGGGTACTGATCTCGCCACGCTCATGCCGGAAGCCCTTGAGCGGGCCGGCGAATGGCTGCGCGACGAACAGTCAAAGCCGGAAAGCTGTTTCAAACATCCTCCTCGCAAAGGGTTCGGGCGCGGCATAGAGTTCTATAGTGGGTATGATCTGCTCCACATCATGGCGCGGTCGCTGGCTATTTATGCAAGCAAGGTCGGCGTTTGGCCCAATCTGATCCAACCCCGGAAGCAGACGGAGAAGCTCGTATGGATGAAGTTTTTCGGGTACCTGCCAATACCTACGCCCGCCAACAAGCTGGCGGTTGGCGATAGTATCCCGCCCGAGTACCGCGACAGGATCCACACTGCGAAGGTATTCTGGCGCTCATCGCAACCGGCCCTGCCGGCGCCGGATGCGGTTCCTGAGGGCAAGCACTTCCTGAAGGCCAACAATGCCAGCGGCTACAATCTACATGTTCAGTTTCCGATACAGCCCGGGATCGTCCCGCAACTGAAGCAGCGCATCGCTCAAATGTTTCAGCGCCCCTTGCTCGTGGGCGGTGGCGAGTGGTGGTACGCGATGATGCAGCCGGAGATCTTTGTGGAACAGACCATCGACGATCCGGCGAAGTTGTCTGAATGGAAGTTCTTCGTCTTCAACGGCAGGTGTCACTATCTCTACGAGCGCGAGGGCGCACTAGGTAATTCGACCATCCACACGGCATATGACAGGGACTTCAATCACATACCTGTCAGCATTCGCCATCTGGCTATTGGCGAGGTGCGAGACCACCTGCCGCAGTTTGAGCTGATGCGCGACGCGGCTGAATCCATTGCCCGCGACATGCTGTTTGCTAGGGTCGATTTCTACGTGACAGGCGCGGGCAAGGTCTATCTCGGTGAAGTTACCTTCTGCCCAGCGAATGGAGCCATCTACTATTCCGACCCCAGCTTCGATCGGCACGTCGGAGATCAGTGGGACCATTTGGCACAATATCGCTTAAATGAAGCGCAGGCCTGATTTTTCAAAATAATGGATGATGAAATCAGCGATGCAGGGGGGGTGGGACCGTCCCGCCCATGACAAATGGTCCCCCAAATACTTGGTACGTTCAAGGAACATTTGCCCATTTCACCAACCAAGCAAGTCAATCGCTGTGACGCGGCCACCGCTCGCTCCAAGTAGTTCAAACGAGGCGGCTCTGGAGCAAATTCAAGCCCCCACGGGGGGAAGGTTTGTCACGACATATGTCGATTGGCCTTCCAAACTTCTGCATTGAACATTCCGGCCTTCCTCAGACCAGGTTCACAATCCGCTTCTTGGCTCGCTCATCTCCTTCGATGTAACGCTGGGTCGTGTGAAGATGCTTGTGACCGGCCAGATGCTGAACATCACGTAGGCTCCCGCCAACCAGATCGATCTTCTTGGCTGCGTTGGTGATGAATGTCCGCCGACCTGAGTGTGATGAAACGCCGAAGAAGCCCATTATCCGGTACCAGAGGTAGAAGGTGTTCACGACCGACTGAGCGGAAAAACCCCGACCCGTCCTTTCGCTGATGATCACGAATTCATCCGGTGTCGCCGGTGAAAGGTGTCGCAGCTTCTCAAGCCTTGCTCGCAGTCGATCGTTCATGGGAACCCGTCGGCCACTGTAGCCCCCTTTCGATGCCCGGTCCTCAACCACGACCTCATCACCTATGCGGCCTCTTACAACCAATCCAACGTCTGAGAATACAGCCGGTCCGGGGCTCACCCCGGGCCGGTTTTTGTTTGCCGGCACTTCGCTCTCGCTGATGAATGCTTCAACAGAACAGGTCTGATGCAGCTTGCCTGCCTTGCATGAATGCTGCGTGCAGTGCGTAGGGAGCCCAGAGCAACGCCATGCTCAAATGTCAGCGGGATCGAGAAGACCGCCGGCCACTGGCAGCTAGTTACGTGTCATAGCCAAACTCAGCTATCCAACGCTCCAGAGGCTGCCGGCAAGGCTCCAGCTGGGCTTCGTACCGCTTCCACAACTGTGCCGACGTCTTGTAGATCGGCTTGATGACTTGCGAATAGCTTGGCGTATTGATGCGCTCGCGCTTGCGCGCTGTCGCCCGATGGTCGAGCACGGCGTCGTTCCACTCCAGCCCCAGAAATCCCGTCAACGCCCGCGCTTCGCTCTCGGTGTCCGAGACCAGATCCTCGTAGCGAATGGAGTGCCACGAAAAGCCGTAACGCCGGGCGCTGGCAAAGAACACCTTCATGGCAGCATCGTACAGCTCGCATGCCGATTCCAGCGCCGTCATCAGGTACATCGCTTCATTCATCTTGAAGAGCTGCTTGAAGTTGCTCAGCACACAATCCAGCGGATGACGAAGCACCAGTATGAACCGGGCATCCGGAAACATGGCCAATATTTCCGGGACGAGAACGATGTTCAGCGGCAGCTTGTCGACGATCACCGCATGTTCACCGTCGGAAACATGCCGGCTCAGTTCGGCATTGTAGGCATTGCGCATCGCCGCACGCTTGTCTGCCGTGAGCGCGTCAATGGCATCAATGTCGCGAAATTCCCCGATGGTCGCGATGGCATGGTCAACCATGTGCTGCTCTTCTACTACCGCGATCTGCGGATGCCCGCGCATCAGCGTGTCGAGCAGCGTCGTGCCTGACCGGGGAAAGCCAACCAGGAACACCGGGGCGGCAGCATCGGTCTCGCCAGTTCGTACGCTTGCAGACACACTAGCGGCCTCTTCAAGCATACGGGCGCGCGCTGAAACGTTGCGGGCATAGGTCGTTGCAAGGCTCTCAAAACGGGCATTCTGGCTGCGGGCATACGCATTCTGCTGCTCGAAACATTCAAAGGCGGCAGCATAGTCGGTCAGCGCTTCTTGCGATTTGCCCTTCAATTCGAGATACTTGTCATAAAGGGCGCCTGAAAGACCTGCCACCTCGACACTTTGCAACACGTCAAGGCAGCCTCGATGATCTTCATTGCGCAGCTTCAATGTTGCATCGGCGATCTTCAGCGCCGTTGGCAGGTCATCGCCGAACTGCCGGCGCGCCCTGTCCAGCACCTCCCCCGCAGATGCGAGATCATTCGAGCGCTCATATAGCTCGATCAGGCTACCCCAGCACGCAACCAGACCAGGATTCTGCTCCAGGGCGTGGTTGAAGCTGGCTGTCGCCTGGTCGAACTTGCCCTGCTCCTGCAGCGCGTTCCCGAGGTTCATGTGCGCTTCAGCATAGGCCGGCGCAATCATCAGAGCGCGTGTGTAGCTCTCCACCGCGTCCGCCAGCCTGCCCTTGTCCTGCAATACGTTGCCCAGATTGTTGAGGGCATTGGCAAGGTTCGGCTTGATCCCGAGGGCCCGGTTGTAGCACTCGATTGCCTCATCGGGCTTGTCCTGCTGTTTCATCAGGTTGCCGAGGTTCAGAAACGCTTCGGCATAGTCCGGCCTCAGCTGCAGGGCCCGCCGATAGCTCGCCGCCGCCTCGTCAAGCTTATCCAGATCGGCAAGGGCAAGGCCCTTGTTGTAGTGCGCATCGGCATAATCCGGTTTGAGTTGGATCGCCTTCCCGTAACACTTGACCGCCTCTTCTACCCGTCCCAGCTGTTTCAGGACATTTCCGAGATTGTTGAAGAGAAGCGGTTGACGGGGGGCCAATTCCGTCGCCTTGCGGAACGCCTGTTCGGCGGCTTCAAACTGCCCGGACTGGGCGCTGGCAGCCCCCAGCAGGTTCCACAACATGACCGAACCCGGATAAAGGCGCAGCAGTTGATTGGCC
>JAHEBA010000114.1 GCA_024642465.1 Alphaproteobacteria bacterium | reverse complement strand
CCGCCAACGTCGGCGCCCTGCTCGTTGACCTGCGGACGGCCGTTCTCGAACACGCCGAGGTCGGTCGTGGTGCCGCCCATGTCGGACAGGATGAAGTCGTTGAGGCCCGACAGAGACGCCGCGCCGACGAGGCTCGCGGCAGGGCCGGACAGCACCGTCTCGATGGGCCGGAGCGCCACCGTGGAGGCATGCGCCAGCGAGCCATCGCCCTTGGTGATCATCAAGGGCGCCTCGATGCCGAAGGTCTTCATGGCTTTCTCGACCGCCACGATGAGCAGCGAGATGCGTGAGATGAGGCGCGCATTGAGCGCCGCCGTCAGCGCCCGGCGCGGAGCGTCCAGCGCCGAGGCGAGTTCGGTGGAACAGGTCACCGGCAAACCGGTCCGGGTGATCAGGAAATCACGGGCGGCATGCTCGTGTGCCGGGTTGCGCACCGCAAACTGTGAGGCCACGGCGAAGGCTTCCACCGCGCCCTTGTGCCTTTCTGCCAGCGCCGCCAACGCGTCCATGTCCAGCTTCGCCGCCTCGCCGCCATTGTGGTCGTGACCGCCGGCGATGCGCTCGACCACCAGGCCGGGAAACGCCGTGGTCAGGCCGGACCGCTTGACCATGGTCTCGTCGAACCCGATCAGCACCACGCACACCGGCGAGCCATGTCCCTCGACCACCGCATTGGTGGCCAGCGTGGTCGATACGGATACAAGCTTGACCCTTGCCGCCGCCCCGGACGGCAGTTCGCCGAGCGCCCGCTTGATGGCTTCGCTGACGCCGATGGCAAGGTCGCCACGCGTGGTCAGCGCCTTGGCGGAAGCGAGCACCTTGTGGCTCGCAGCATCCAGCACGGCAGCGTCGGTATAGGTGCCGCCGGTGTCGACGCCGATAAGATATGAGGGTTCAGCCATGTTCCGACGTCAGCCTTCCAGTTCCTCGCGCAGCATCTCAAGCTCCAGCCACTGCTCCTCCGCTGCGGCCAGCTTGTCCTGCATAGCCTGCAATTGCGCGGCTGCTTTATCAAAACCGGCAGGATCGCGCGCATAAAAGCCGGGATCGGCCATATCCTGCTGCAATTTCGCAATTCCGGCGGCAAGCTTGTCCATCTCGCCGGGTAGCGTTTCCAGCGCATGCTTCTCCTTGAACGACAGCTTGCGCTTCTGCTTCGCTGGTTCTGCAGGCTGCAGCACGGCCGCGTCCGGCCTTGCAGCCGGGCGGGCCGTTTGCTGCTTCGCCTCGGCGCGGGCGCCGCCTGCCTGCCGCGCCATGTCTGAATAACCGCCCGGATACTCCCGCCAGCGCCCGCCACCCTGGAACACAAGCGTCGACGTCGCCACGCGGTCGATGAAGTCGCGGTCGTGGCTGACCAGCAGCACCGTGCCCTGGTAGGCTGCGAGCAACTCCTGCAGCAGGTCCAGTGTCTCGAGGTCGAGGTCGTTGGTCGGCTCGTCGAGGATCATCAGGTTGGATGGCCGCGACAGCGCGCGCGCCAGCATGATGCGGCCCCGCTCACCGCCCGACAGCACGCCCACCGGGGTTCCTGCCTGCTCGGGGCGGAACAGGAAGTCCTTCATCCAGGCAACGACGTGGCGGGGCTCGCCGTTCACCAATACCTGGTCCGACCCGCCGCCAGTCAGCGCATCCTTCAGCGATGCGTCCGGATCGAGCGAGGTCCGGTCCTGCTCCAGCGATACCGTTTCAAGGTTGGTGCCAAGCTGCACCGTTCCGGCGTCGGGCTGCAGCGCGCCGGTGATCAGCTTGATCAACGTGGTCTTGCCCGCACCGTTGGGGCCGACGATGGCCAGCCGGTCTTCGCGAAGGACGCGCAGGTCGAGGTCCTTCACGATCACCCGATCGCCGAACGATTTGAACAGGCCCTTCACTTCGATGACCCGCTTGCCGGACGCGTCCGCATCGCCGGCGGCAAGGCTCACATTGCCTTGCGCCTTGACCACCGTGCGCCGTTTCTCGCGCAGCGCATGCAGGTCGCCCAGTCGCCGCACATTGCGCTTGCGCCGGGCGGTCACGCCGTAGCGCAGCCAGTGCTCCTCGCGCACGATCTTGCGGTCGAGCTTGTGCTGCTCCTTTTCCTCTTCCTCGAGCACCTGGTCGCGCCAGGCCTCGAAGTGCGCAAAGCCGCGGTCCATGCGCCGCGCCTCGCCGCGGTCGAGCCACACGGTCGCCTGCGACAGGTTTTCGAGAAAGCGCCGGTCGTGGCTGATCAGCATGATGGCCGAGCGCATCGACTTGAGTTCAGCCTCTAGCCACTCGATGGCCGGCAGGTCCAGGTGGTTGGTCGGCTCGTCCAGCAACAGGATGTCGGGCTCCGGCGCCAGCACCCGCGCGAGGGCGGCACGGCGCGCCTCGCCGCCGGAAAGATGCGCCGTGTCCTCGTCGCCGGTCAGCGACAGCTCGCGCATCAGGTAGTCTGCGCGGTGCGGGTCGTCACCCGGTGCAAGGCCTGATTCAACATATGAGCGGACGGTCGAATATCCCATGAAATTAGGTTCTTGCAGAAGATATCTGACGGTTGCACCGGGCTGCACGAAGCGGGTGCCGCTATCCGGCTCGATGTCGCCGGCAGCGATTTTCAGCAACGTCGACTTGCCCGATCCGTTGCGCCCGACAAGACAGATCCGCTCGCCCGCGCCTGCGCTCATAGTGGCGCCGGCCAATAGCGGGCGGCCACCGAAAGTCAGCGTGATGTCCTGCAGCAGAAGCAGCGGCGGGGCAGACATGATCAGGGTCCGGAAAACGTGGGGTCAGTCGTTGTCGGTGAGCCCGGCGCCGGCCCCCTTCAGCCGCGAGGCTTCAGTGGCCGGCACATAGGTGCGGTGGGCGAACCGGCCAAGCGCTTCCCATATTTCATCGCCAATGTCTACAGCACCGGTCCCCGGCCTCAAGGATGGCGAACTGCCCGCACCTGCCTCGATGCGGACTTCGGCCGGCGTGGCCGGGCATTCGCTGTTGCCGCGCACCGTCACGCCGCCGGATGTCACGTCCACTGCGCACCCCTGCCACGACAGCGTGGCATCGCCGCCCGGCTGCATCAGGAATGGCGCCAGCAACAGCGGCTGAAGCATGGCATCGAACGAGGCCGGCAGACCTTCTCCGCCGAGGTCGGAAATGTGTGCGCCTTCCAGAATTGGGCAACGCCCGGCGAGTTTGGTCTCTCCGTCGGTGGTTTGGAGCAGCCTCAGCAGACAGCGCGCGCCGGGCAGGCCCATCGCCTCCAGCCGGGCGGCGGCCATGCCCGCCTCCTGCGCCAGCCCCCACGGACGGCCGGCACCATTGGCGGCCTTGGTGGCCATCACCTCCACCTCGTTGAGCGAGACGATCATCGCGCCCCTTCCGCCTCCAGCGGAGGCCAGGCCCAATCATCGGCATCCATGCCGTGGATCTCGTCGGGGAACGGCGCATCCGCATACATGGTGATGCGCACCCAGCGGTCGGACTTGGGGTCGAACCGAGTGGCGCCGAAGAAGGCCAGCTTGCAGCGCAGGATGTCGATCGGCATCATTGACGCCGACAGTACGTTGTCGTGGATTTCCGAGTACGGCAGACGCTCGGTGATCTGCACCCGCCGCGCCGCATGGCGGTGTTCCGGGTGGCGCAACAGGAAACCGGCCACCGGTGCCTCGCGTGGTTCACCGTCAAGAGCGGCCAGCATGTTGACCACCTCGCGCCCAATGCCAAGGCGCTGCTCTAGGTGCGCGCCGTCTTCCTCGTAGCGCTCGCCCAGCCGCGGCTCCAGCTTCTCTTCCGACGCATACCAGAACCGCGCCGTCTCTTCCCGGGAGTCAAAGTCGAGCTTCAGCGCCCAGTCGAAATGCTTGCGCGCCAGGCCGATCAGGCGGCCCACGCTCATGGTGCCGTCGATGGCGAACGTCTCTGCCTCGTCCGCCGCCATCTGGCTGGAAAGATCGTCCACCAGGTCGCCATAGGGTTCCAGCATCAGCGAGGCGATTGCCTCCTGGCCTTCAAGCGTCAGGTTGGCTTCCGACCACAGGTAGAGCCCGTCCCACGAACGTATCCGGTCCAGCGCACCAGACGCCACTTCCCCCATCGCCCTGTCCAGGTCTCCGGCCAGTTCGCATACCCGTTCTGCCTGGCGCTGATCCGGCGTATGCCACCGGTCGAGGCCAGCGCGCGCCCGCACGAGCAGGTCCTTGAACCTCTGCTGTGCTGCGGCGTCTGCAGCCGGCAACGCCCGCACCCGCGAAATCGCCGTCTCGCGCGCCTGCATCCAGGCATTCAGCAGGGCCGGATGATTGACCAGGAACGGCGCCATGCCGAGGCCTGTGGAATTGCCGACGCCCAGCCGGCGGCGCAAGTCCTTGTTCAGAGGTACGGCTTTCGCCCCGCCCTTCACCCGCGCCATGTGCTCCAGAATGTCCACCGTGAACGCACGGATCAGCCACACGGCCAGCAGTTCCACCCGGAACGGCCCGCCGGCTTCCTCGCGCGCCGCGTAGAGCCCGCGGTCGGCCAGGCCGAACTTGCCGTTGCCATAAACCGCGGTGGTACGCATCAGGTAGCCGACCTTGTCGATTTCTTCCCGGTCCGGTTGCTGCCCCTGAGTCAGGCAATCCACCATGTAGTCGAACAGCCGCACCGAGCGGTTGGCGCGCGACAGCACCAGCTCGCTCTGGGCGCACCGGCCAGCTTCCTGCCTGGGCACGTTGTGCGACAGCCGCTCGATATCGGCATCAGACGGCACCCCGTCGAACAGCGCGAAGGTGGCATCCCATTCGGTTGCGATCACCCGGTCCGAGCGCTTTTCCGGCGGCAGGTCGTTGGCGTAGCAGATCAAGGAATAGTTCCGTTCAGGCCCCCGCGCCTCGTACACCGCAAAGCCGACGCCCTTGTCATCGACTTCCCAGCGGCTGCGCTCCACCTGCCAGTCCTCGCGCTTCACCCGTCGCAGGATCGCGCGCATGAACGACAGCCGCGTCTGGTGTGCCGCCCCCATCCGGTCGAGCTTCATCACCTGTTCAGCCGGGCGCAAGCCCGTCAGCGTACCGGCATCAGACTGCTGCTTCATCCGTTCTCGAACCCTTCCAGAACGTTGACCGTGTTGATGCCGATCTCCTTCACCGCGTAACCGCCTTCCATGCAGAACAGCGTCGGCAGCTTCAGCTTTGCAATGCGGCTGCCATAGTCGGTGAAGTCCTCCGACTTGAGCTTGAAGAAGCTGATCGGATCCTTCTCGTAGGTATCGACACCGAGCGAAACCACCAGCGCGTCGGGCGAATAGTCCCTGATCCGCTTGATCGCATCGTCCAACGCGGCACCCCATTCGTCATAACCCGTGCCGGGCTTCATGGCGTAGTTGACGTTGTAGCCCTCGCCCTTGCCCGCGCCGGTCTCGTCCGCATAGCCCAGGAAGTGCGGGAAGGCATACTCCGGCGCACCGTGCAGCGAGCAGAACAGCACGTCGTCGCGGTCGTAGAAGATGTCCTGCGTACCGTTGCCGTGGTGGAAATCCGGATCGAGGATCGCCACCCGCTTGGCCCCGTCATTGAGGAACATCTGAGCGGCAACGGCTGCGTTGTTGATGAAGCAATAGCCGCCATACATGTCCTTGGCGGCGTGGTGCCCCGGCGGGCGGCACAGGGCGAACGCGGCCCGCTCGCCACCGGCAACGATGCGCTGTGCCGTCTCCGCGATGGCGCAACTGGCCTGCGTGGCTTCCCAGGTACCCGACGTGATCGCCGTCTCGATGGCCAGCGCGTAATAGCCCACAAGACCGTCGATCTGCTTCGGCTTCTTCACCACCATGCGCCGGGCCGGAAAGCAGGTCGCCAGGATCTCGCCCGTGTAGCCCGCCTTTTGCCACTTGTCCCAGGCCGTCTCCAGAAATTCGAGGAAGCCCTCGTCATGGATCTGGCGCACCGGCGACATGTCCAGCGCATCCGGGTTGAGCATGTCGGCAAAGCCGCGCTCGCCCAGCCGGTCCATGATGTGCTCCCACCGCTCCGGACACTCGAACGGACGCACGAACTCGCCGCCATAAAGCTCGCCCTTGGGAAAATGCTTGCGATGATCGTCGCTGCGAACAACTTTCATGTCCCTTTACCCTTCGACAAGACCGGCCGTCTCGGCGACCGCGTGAAACAAAACATCTGCGCCAGCCGCCGCCCATTCCGGCGAAATCTCTTCCGCCTCGTTGTGGCTGACCCCGCCCACGCAAGGGCAGAAGATCATCGCAGTCGGCGCAATGGCCGCAATGTGGCAGGCATCATGGCCTGCGCCCGACACCATGTCCTTGTGACTGTAGCCCAGCCGGTCGGCGGCGCGGCGCACCGCATCGACGCAATCCTTGTCGAAGGCGACCGGATCATAGGCACCCACCACCTCGCTCTCGCACTCGAGGCCGATCTCGGTGGCAATGCGTTCGATGCCTTCCACCACCGTCGTCTCCATGTCCTTCAGGTCTTCCAGCGAGGGGTTGCGGATGTCGACGCAGAACATCACCTTGCCGGGCACGATGTTGCGCGAGTTCGGGCTGACATTGAGCAGGCCCACGGTCGCCACCGCGTTGGGCGCGAAGTCGAAGGCCACCTGGTTTACGAACTCGACCGCCCGCGCCGCGCCCAGCAGCGCATTGCGCCTGACCGGCATCGGCGTCGTGCCGGTATGACACTCGAAACCGGTCAGCGTGAACTCGATCCAGCGCAGGCCCTGGCCATGAGCCACCACGCCAACGTCCAGCCCTTCCGCCTCGAGGATTGGCCCCTGCTCGATGTGCAGTTCGAACATGGCCTTGATCTCGCGTCCGCCAACCGACAGCTCGCCCTTGTAGCCAATGCGGGCAAGCTCGTCGCCGAACGACTTTCCCTCGCCGTCCTTGATGGCGTAGGCCTCCTGCGGACTCATGACGCCTGCGAACACGCCGGACGACACCATTGCCGGGGCAAACCGGGCGCCTTCCTCGTTGGTCCAGTTGACCACCTCGATCGGATGCTTCGTCCTTATTCCCATGTCGTTGAGGGTGCGGATGACTTCCAGGCCCGCCAGCACGCCCAGCACCCCGTCGAACTTGCCGCCCGTTGGCTGGGTGTCGAGGTGCGAACCCATCATCACCGGTGGAAGCGTGTCGTCGGTGCCCTCGCGCCTGGCGAACATGTTGCCCATCGCATCCACGCTGACGCTCATGCCGGCGGCCTTGCACCAGGTGCCGAACAGGTCGCGCGCCTGCTTGTCGTCATCGGTGAGGGTCTGGCGGTTGTTGCCGCCGGCAATGCCCGGCCCGATCTTCGCCATGTCCATCAGGCTGTCCCAGAGCCGGGTCTGGTTGGTCTTCTGATTGGTTTTGAGCATGCTGGCCCTGACCCTCCTTGCGTCAACTCACCGATCACGCAAGCGTGTCATCTGTTGCTACTGTTTTCAACGCGGTTCCGCACTAAATTGTGTGGAATTTCAGGAGGCAAGACATGCAGGTTTCCAGACGGACATTCTCCTCGCTGCTGCTCGGCACTGCAACCGCGTTGCTGCCGATGCCGGCGCCGGCAAGGGCGTGGCAGTCTGCTCACTTTGCCGGTCATGAACTGGTGGGGAAGGTGTTCGACGAAGAGGGCAATCCGGCCACGCTCGATGTCATCAAGCAACGCGCAGCAGCTGCACGCTACGTGATGCTGGGCGAGATTCACCCCAACCCGGATCACCATGCCCTGCAGGCCGAAATTCTCCAGCACGTGATTGCGGCAGGTCGCAAGCCTGCCGTCGTGTTCGAGATGGTGGACCGCTCGCAACAGCCGGTTCTCGATCACTTCATGGCCAATCCGTCCGCCGGAACATCGTCCCTGGCGGACAGACTGGAATGGCAGTCATCCGGTTGGCCCGATTTTGCCATGTACCAGCCGCTGTTTGATGTGGCCCTGCAAAACGGGCTCACCTTGCGCGCCGGAAACCTCGACAAGGCAACGATACGGCGGCTGGGCGGCCGGGTCGGTGCAGCTCTGTCAGACCCCGAGCGGTCGGCACTGGGTCTCGATCAGCCTCTGCCGGAGGCCGCCGGCACCGCCCTGCTCGACGTGATCCGCACCTCGCATTGCAACATTCTGCCCGACACCGTCTTGCCGATGATGCGAGACATCCAGCGTGCCCGCGACTTCGTGATGGCCGATGCGATGATGAACGCCGCCAATACGGACGGGGCGGTGCTGATTTGTGGCGCGGGCCATGCCCGCCTCGACTGGGGCGCGGGCCGGCTGGTAGACGTTGCCGCGCCCGGCCAGTTGCTGTCGGTTGCCTTTGCCGAAGTTGCCGAGGGCCTGGCGGTCAAGGACCTGGACCTCGCCGCCCACCACTTCA
>JAHEBA010000113.1 GCA_024642465.1 Alphaproteobacteria bacterium | reverse complement strand
AACACGACGCTCGGCCTGCCCTTCATCCGTACCTCGCCCGACCATGGCACGGCGCTGGCGCTGGCCGGGACGGGCAAGGCCAATCCGTCCAGTTTCATTGCCGCCCTCAGGCAGGCCGAGACGATGGCAAGGGCACGCGCATGACCGGGCTGGCGGATGACGGCCTGCCGCCGCTTCGCGATGTCATTGCACGGCATGGGCTTTCAGCGCGCAAGTCGCTCGGTCAGAACTTCCTGCTCGACCTCAACCTCACCCGGCGCATTGCCCGCGCCGTCGGCCCGCTGGAAGGCGCGACCGTGCTGGAAGTCGGCCCCGGCCCCGGCGGGCTGACGCGGGCGCTGCTGATGGAAGGAGCAGACAAGGTGATCGCGGTGGAGCGCGATGACCGCACGCGCCCTGCCCTGGCCGAGATCGCCGCCGCCTATCCGGGCAGGCTGGAGGTGGTCGAGGCCGACGCGTTGAAGGTGAACTGGGCAGACATTGCCGCGCAGGCCACCGGACCGGTGAAGATCGCGGCCAACCTGCCCTACAACATCGCCACGCCGCTGCTGACAGGTTGGCTGCTGGCAGAACCCTGGCCGCCCTACTGGTCATCGCTGACGCTGATGTTCCAGAAGGAAGTGGCGCAACGCATCACCGCTGCTCCGGGTAGCGATGCATATGGGCGGCTGTCGATCATTTCCCAGTGGCGATCGAGCGCGGTGAAACTGTTCGACATTTCCCCACGCGCGTTCACGCCGCCACCCAAGGTCACTTCGTCGGTGGTGCACCTCACGCCGCTTGACCAGCCCGTGCACGGGTGCAAGGTAGCGGTGCTGGAGAAGGTGACGGCGGCGGCGTTCGGCCAGCGCCGCAAGATGCTGCGCTCGAGCCTGAAGCAGCTGGGCGGAGACACCGAGGCGATGATTTCAGCTGCCGGTCTCAAGCCGGAAATGCGCGCGGAAGAAGTGGACGTGGCCGGATTCTGTCGTCTGGCCGAGGCCTACGGTGCTTGAGAATCTGATTCACTTTCCGCAGGATTCACGAGTCATTCGAGTCGCATACGATGGAAACTTACAAGTGTTTCCGCAACTTCTTGACGAAGGTATCCAGCCCGATTCGGCGGTGACGGCGCAGTCGCTCGGCCTGAAGGATGGACTCGATTGCAGCATCGCATGAATCGAGATCGTCATTGACCAGGACATAGTCATATTCGGCCCAGTGGCTGATCTCGTTTGACGCCTCGGCCATGCGCTTGGCAACGACGGATGCCGCATCCTGGGCCCGGCGGACCAGCCGGTCACGCAGCTCCTCTGCCGATGGCGGCAGAATGAAGATGCGCACCAGATCGTCGTGCATGCGGGCGTGGATCTGCTGGGTGCCCTGCCAGTCGATGTCGAACAGCACGTCCTTGCCGGCAGCCAGCCACTGCTGGACGGGCTTCAGCGGCGTGCCGTACCCGTTGCCGAACACCTCGGCATATTCCAGCAATTCGCCATCGGCCACCAGCTGGTCGAACTGGTCGCGGGAGATGAAGTGATAGTCCTTGCCGTCGACCTCGCCGGGGCGCGGCTTGCGGGTGGTAACCGAGACGGACATGACCACGTCGTCCTCGCGCGCCAGCAGCCGCTTCGAAAGCGTCGTCTTGCCCGCGCCCGAGGGCGAAGACAACACAAGCAGCAGACCGCGCCGGGCGATGGATGCTGAGGGAGAGGCGTTACTCAATGTTCTGAACCTGCTCGCGGAGTTGGTCGATGGTGTTCTTCAGCTCAAGGCCCGTCCGGGTCAACGCTGTATCGAACGACTTCGAGCACAAGGTGTTGGCCTCGCGATTGAACTCCTGGGCGAGGAAGTCGAACTTGCGCCCGATAGGGTCGCCTTCGGTGGCCAGCAGTTCGCGCGCGGCCTCGACGTGCGAGCGCAGGCGGTCGATCTCTTCCTGGATGTCGGCCTTGACCGCCAGCAGCATGGCTTCCTGGTGCAACCGGTCGGGATCGAGCGCGGGCGACGCGCCGGTGAGCCGATCGACCTGCTGGGCAAGGCGGGCCTGGATGGCCCCGGGCGTACGCGACGGGTTGGCGGCGGCCTCGGCGGTCAGCGCCTCGATCCGGTCCAGCTGGCCGGACACCACCGAGGCAAGGCGGAGCCCCTCCTCGCGCCGATTGGCGGCCAGGGCTTCAAGGGCGGACTCCGCGGCCTTCAGCAGCTCGGCATTGCGCGCCTCTATGGCCTCCGGGTCGGCTTCGACGGAGACAGCCTCGACCACGCCGCGCATGGCCAGCACCGCGTCAGCCGAGACCGGTTCGCCCATGGCATCCGAAACCTGTTGTGCTGCTTCCACCGCCGCGAACAGCGCATTCGGATTGATCCGCAATTCCACCGATGGCTCTTCGCAGGAAAGCTGCAGCGAAACCTGAACGTTGCCCCGCTTCAGCATGTGGGCTGCCAGCGTGCGCACCTGCTGTTCAAGCAGGTCCATGCCGGCGGGCAGCCGCACCCGGACATCCAGCCCCTTGCCGTTGACCGAGCGCAGTTCCCACAGGTACGTCCACGCACCTGCCGTGCCTGCTGCGCGGCCAAAGCCTGTCATGCTGGAAATGGTCATGCCTGCCCTGCCCCTGAAGCCTGCAAATGGGAATCAACGTGTTTGCCCACAAGTGTAACGGGATAGGTGCGCGCGCACCATCTTGTGGACAAGAGTGTGCGGAAAATCACTGCCGGGTGGGCTTGCTGCGCGGGATCGGAACGTGCCGGCCCGAGACCTGCACGATCTCGAAGCTGGAAGCTGGCTCCGCCGTGGCTTCTTCGGTTGACGTCGACGGCGCGGGAGTGACGCCGCCGGTTGCGGCAGGCGCAGGTTCGGCTTCATTGCCAGTTGGCAGTGGTGCTGCGGCATTGGTGCTGGAATCGAGGCTTGCCCGCAGGTCTTCCCGGGCTTCCTGTTCCTCGCGCAGTTCGCGCTGGTCCTTGAGCCACGAGCGCCACTTCTTCACGTTCTCATTATGCTCGTCCAGCGTGACGGCGAACGCATGCCCGCCGGAGCCATCGGCGACGAAGTAGATGTAATCGGTGCCGATGGGGTTCAACACCGCTTCGATGGATGCGCGTCCCGGATTGGCGATCGGCGTCGGCGGCAGGCCGTCGATCTGGTAGGTATTGTAGTCCGTCCGTTGCCGGATATCGCTGCGGTAGATGGGGCGTTCGAGTTTGCCCTGACCCTGCGTGATGCCATAGATGATGGTCGGGTCGGACTGCAGCCGCATGCCCTTCTTGAGCCGGTTGATGAACACGCCTGCCACCTGGGCGCGTTCTTCCGCCTTGCCGGTTTCCTTCTCGACGATGGAGGCAAGAATTATGGCTTCCTCGGGCGACTTGAACGGCAATCCTTCCTTGCGGCCTTCCCACAGCCGGTCGACGAGCTCTTGACGCGCGGCCTTCATCTGGTCGATCAGGCTTTGGCGGGTGCGGCCACGGGTGAACACGTAGGTGTCAGGCAGCAGTTCGCCCTCTGCCGGTACCGTTTCGATTTCGCCGGCCAGCACATCATTGGCCTTGAGACGCTCCAGAACCTGCCAGGTGGTAAAGCCTTCAGGGATCGAGACCTTGTAGGTGACGATCTGGCCACGCTTGATCTTGCGCAGCACGTCGGCCAGAGATGAGCGGGCCGTGAACTCGTACTCGCCGGCCTTGGGCTCCAGGTCGAAGAAGCGGCGCAGCACGGTGATGCCCAGCGTTGCCAGGGTGCCGGAATCCACCACGCCCTGATCAACCAGCGTCTGGCCGATCTGTTCGCTGGTGCTGCCCTTCTCGATATTGACGACCTTGTCTTCGGCCAGCGGACCATCCGCGGTTGCCATGACCCAGCCGGCAACGCCCGCGGCTCCAGCCAGAACCGCAAATGCCACGAGAATGGCAAACAGGCGCGCGATGACGGAGAAGATCGAGCGGCCCTTGCGGCTGGAAGAGTCTCGGCTTGGAAGGCTCATTCGTCGGGTCTGGTCCGGGTCAGTGGCTTACCGGCATCGGGCCCCCGCCCCGCTGCCCCAAAAGGCGTCAGGCGTCAACGCGGCGGAATACAAGCGATGCGTTGGTTCCACCAAAACCAAAGGAATTGGACAGAACTGTGTTGACTTCCTTCTTTCGCGGCGCGTGCGGCACCAGGTCCACCTCGGTTTCGACCGACGGGTTGTCGAGGTTGAGCGTGGGCGGCACGATCTGGTCGCGGATGGCCAGAACGCCGAAAATGGCCTCGATGGCGCCGGCCGCGCCAAGCAGGTGGCCGGTGGCGGACTTTGTCGACGACATGGTGAGCTTGTGGGCCTGATTGCCCACCAGGCGTTCCACCGCGCGCAGTTCGATCTCGTCGCCCATCGGCGTCGAGGTGCCGTGCGCGTTGACGTAGTCGATCTCGGCGGCCTGGATGCCGGCCCGCTTGAGGGCGGCGGTCATGCAGCGGAACGCGCCGTCGCCGTCTTCTGCCGGGGCGGTGATGTGGTAGGCGTCGCCCGACATGCCGTACCCCACGACTTCGGCGTAGATGGTCGCGCCGCGCGCCTTTGCGTGTTCGTATTCTTCCAGCACGACGACGCCCGCGCCTTCGCCCATGACGAAGCCGTCACGGTCCTTGTCGTAGGGGCGCGAGGCCTTCTCCGGCGTCTCGTTGAAGTGCGTGCTGAGGGCCTTGCAGGCAAGGAAGCCGGCATAGCCGATGCGGCTGATGGCGGCTTCGGCGCCACCGGCAATCATCACGTCGGCATCATCGAGCGCCACGAGGCGGGCGGCATCGCCGATGGCGTGGGCGCCGGTCGAGCAAGCTGTAACGACGGCGTGGTTGGGACCCTTGAAGCCGTGCTCGATGGAGACCATGCCGGACACGAGGTTGATCAGGGAGCCCGGAATGAAGAACGGGCTCACGCGGCGCGGGCCCTTCTCGTTGAGCAGCAGCGTGGTCGCCTCGATGGACGGCAGGCCGCCGATGCCGGAGCCGATCAGCACGCCGGTGCGCCAGCGCTCTTCCTCGGTCTTCGGCTCCCAGCCGGAGTTCTGCACGGCCATCTTGGCCGCAGCCATGCCGTAGCGGATGAAGGTGTCGCAGCGGCGCTGGTCCTTCGTGTCCATGTAGTGGTCGATGTTGAAGGTGCCGTTGGTGCCGTCGCCTTCCTTGACCTCGCAGCCGATCTGGCAAGCCATGTCGGACATGTCGGCGCGGGTAATGCGGCCAGCTCCCGACTTCGAGGCCTGCAGGCTCTTCCAGCTGTCTTCCACGTTGGCGCCAACCGGGGACACCATGCCAAGACCGGTGATGACTACCCTGCGCATCGCAACTCTCCCACGCCTTGTCTCAACAAATACGGTGGCAGCGATCTTACCCACTGCCACCGCATGACATTGTTCTCATGGTTCCCGGCGCCTGCAACATGGCGCAGCCGGGCGAACGGGCCAGATCAGGCTGCGTTCTTTTCGATGAAGCTGACAGCGTCACCAACCGTCTGGATGGTTTCGGCGGCGTCATCCGGAATCTCGATCCCGAACTCTTCCTCGAATGCCATCACCAGCTCGACGGTATCCAGGCTGTCTGCGCCAAGATCATCGATGAAGCTTGCATCCTTCTCGACCTTGTCGGCGTCGACGCCCAGATGCTCCACGACGATCTTTTTGACCCGTTCAGCAACATCACTCATTTCACTAATACCCTCGTTGGTTGGTTCGCATTCGATCTTGCCCGAGCCGCATTCCGGCGAATCCGCCATGGCGTTGACTGGGCAGGCAAAACACTAGAATTGAAGAGTTTTCCGGGGATACACCCTGTTTAAACCCGCACCTCTAAAGCGCCTATTATCACACATGGGACGAAACGGCCAAGCCCGAAAACCCGCACCTGTGGACGACGGGCGGGCCGGTCAGATCATCGCCATGCCGCCATTGATGTGCAGCGTCTGACCGGTAACGTAGGCTGCCTCGTCGCTGGCGAGGTAAACCGCACCGGCGGCAATCTCGTCCGCCTGGCCCAGCCGGCCGGCGGGCACGGTGGCAAGGATGGCTTCCTTCTGCTTGTCGTTGAGTTCGTCGGTCATCGCCGTCTCGATGAAACCCGGCGCGATGCAGTTGACAGTAATGTTGCGCGAGGCCAGCTCATGCGCCAGCGACTTGGACATGCCGATCATGCCCGCTTTCGACGCGGCGTAGTTGGCCTGGCCCGGATTGCCGGTAACGCCCACGACGGAGGTGATGTTGATGACGCGGCCCCAGCGCGACTTCATCATGCCGCGCATGCAGGCCTTGATGAGGGTGAAGGCAGCGGTGAGGTTCACGTCCAGCACGGCCTGCCAGTCTTCGGCCTTCATGCGCATGGCGAGGTTGTCGCGGGTAATGCCGGCATTGTTGACCAGGATGTCGAGCCCGCCCATGGCCTCTTCGGTGGCCGGGATGAGCTTTTCGACGTCGGCCGGGTCGGACAGGTTGCAGACGACCGTGTGGGCGCGTTCGCCCAGCGATGCCTTGACCTCTTCCAGCACGGCGGCGCGGGTGCCGGACAGGCACACGGTTGCGCCTTGTGCATGAAGGGTGTTGGCGATGGCCTTGCCGATGCCGCCGGTGGCGCCGGTCACCAGCGCCCTTTTGCCTGTCAGATCAAACATGTGGCCTCTCTTTCGAAGGAATTGATTCAAGCCTTGAGGGCTGCGGCGACGGCTTCAAGGTCTGCCACGGACGCGGTCGCCATGCAATTGGCGTCGGGCGCCATGCGCTTTGCCATGCCGGTCAGCACCTTGCCGGCGCCAAGCTCGATCATGGCGGTGACGCCGTTGGCGGCCATCCACTCGACGCTCTCGCGCCAGCGCACGGTGCCGGTCACCTGCTTCACGAGGTTGGCGCGGATGGTGGCGGCGTCGGACACAGGCGCTGCGGTGACGTTGGCGATGAGCGGCACGGCCGGGTCGTTCATGGTCACGCCTGCAAGGGCCTCGGCCATCACCTCGGCGGCCGGCTGCATCAGAGCGCAATGAAAGGGTGCGGACACCGGCAGCAGCATGGCGCGCTTGGCGCGGTGGGTCTTGGCGATCTCGACGGCGCGCTCCACCGCGGCCTTGGAGCCGGACACCACAACCTGGCCCGGTGCGTTGTCATTGGCGGCCTGGCAGACATCGCCCTGCGCAGCCTCTGCGGCGACCTTCGCGGCCGCCTCGTAGTCGAGTCCCAGCAGCGCCGCCATGGCGCCTGTGCCGACGGGCGTGGCCTTCTGCATGGCGTCGCCGCGGGTGCGCAACAGGCGCGCCGCATCGGCAATGGAGAAGGTGCCGGCGGCGGCAAGGGCTGAGTATTCGCCGAGCGAATGACCAGCGACGTACCCCGCATGATCCTTCACGGTCACGCCGAAGTCTGCTTCGAGCACGCGCACAGTGGCCATGGAGACGGCCATCAGCGCGGGCTGGGCGTTGCTGGTAAGGGTCAGGTCTTCAATCGGCCCGTCCCACATCAGCGCCGACAGTTTCTGGCCGAGGGCGGCGTCAACCTCGTCGAACACGGCGCGGGCGGCGGCGAAGTTGTCCGCCAGGTCCTTGCCCATGCCCACGGCCTGCGAGCCCTGCCCTGGAAACGTGAATGCAGCCGTCATGCCCTGCCCTCGTTGCTTGATCTGCCGAATTTTGCGGCGTTAGCTGCACGGGCGGGCGAGGAATGTCAAGCATTGGCGGCTTAAGCAGTCATTAATGCGCAGTACGTAGCCTACGTTACGGAACTTTGATTGCGCGAGGAACATTCCATGGCCACGGCATCAGACCTCATCGCTGAAATCGACAAACAGACGAAGGCCATGGCCGCGAGGCAACTGCCCGATATGCAAAGGCTGACAAGCATGATGCAACAGGTGCCGATCGACTCCGTCTGCGAGCAGACCGGTGCTACGCCGCTGCTTTGGGCTATCGAACACAAGAGCCCTGTTGCCAAGTTTATCCTGATCGGATCGCCTGATGTGACCAAGCGCGGCACAGGGAAATTCGACATCCCGCCAATCGATCTTGCCATGCAACGCGGGATGAATAACCTGGCAGAGTCGCTGGTGCAGCGCGGTGCCGCGATGCCCGCCGCCGTGGCTGAGCGCAAGCAAGCCGAAACTGCGAAGCGTGCCGGATACGAAGCCGAGCTCAAAGCAGTCAGTTCCGCGCTCGAACACAAGCTTACCGACCCAGCCTACCTCGCCGTGATCGCAGAGCTGGAGAGCTCGCTTGGTGTACCGGCCAAAAAGGGGTGCGCGGACGAACCGGGCACCTGTCGTTCCCGTCAACACCGGTGCGCGCTTTTGCAAAGGCCGCCGCGATGGACGAAGATGCCTGGCTCGCGCAACAGGTCCGCGACCTTCTGCCCA
>JAHEBA010000112.1 GCA_024642465.1 Alphaproteobacteria bacterium | reverse complement strand
CGAGAAGCCGTGTTGCCAGCCCACGGGTCTCATGGCGTCCATCGGCGCGCCTGATCTTGAACCCATGCAAACCGCGTCGCTTCACGAGACAACAGAAATCCGCAAAGCGCCGCCCTGACGTCTGGCGCGCAGCGTGCCAGAACGACGCGGAGATCATGATCAACCGCGTCACGCTTCGCCCCCAGTTGCTCCGCTTTCCGGTACCAGTCATCCTCTGTCGTGAAATGACCCTGCTGCATGTAAACTGCGCCAAGCAGGGTGCACGGCCGAAAATCCGTCGGTGACAAACGCTGCCTCACGTGCACGTCGCAACCGTTCTGCCGGGTTGGGGTGCCAAGCGTTTATCGCATCGTGTAAATAGGTCCATGATAGCGACTCATACACCTGTGCGTGCAGCGGATCGGCAGCGATCAGCTTGAAACACTGTTCGCGGGCTGCTTCCTGTGTTGCCTGGCTGGGGAAGTTACTGAGGTGAAACAGCTGAGCGTACAGTTCGGTGCTACTGGCATCGCTTGGCGGGTGATAAAGGGTCTCTTTTCGCAGGTGAGCCATCAATGGCGGGTAAAGATTTCCGGCAATCGTGGCCAACAGTTCATCTCGTGACTGAAGCCCACCTGTCAAATTGGCCGCATAACGCCGCGCCCATATCTGACGGAGTGTCTCAAGATTACTCAGCTGAACAGTTATGCGAGTTTGACTTCCTTCCGTCTCGACCCCGCCTTCGACCACGAAACGAACGCCTAGCTCCGTTCTAAGTTCTGAGGGACTGACATTGCGGCTCTTGTATGAATGGATCGCCATTGCCCCTGCCACTTCCAGCGCAGGAAAACGACCGAGTTCAGTCATCAGGTCTCGCGTTACGGCGTCGGCAAATCGCTGCTCTTGCTCATTCCCGGAAACGCCATCAAATGGCAGAACAGCAAGGGATAGTGTCGCGGCCTTCTTGGCGACGGCAGGCTCTGGTTGCAGGTCACTGCTCTTCGACTTGATTTCGTCGACGAGTTTGAGCGTTTCTCCATCAGGTTCTATGTCCAGTTGCTGCTTCAGTGTTTCAGCACACACTCTGAACTGCAGTAGTGCCTGAGCGCGGTCACCTTTTTCTGCGTAAAGACGGATCAACAGTCGATGGGTCGTCTCATCGAGTTCATCTCTGGCCAACTGTCGTTGAGTTACGGCGATGGCAGCTTCCCTGTCACCCGCTTGAATGTGAAGCTGGGCGAGGCGACGCATGAGATCAACCTGCAATCCACTCAGGGATTGCCTTTCGCCCGCTAGCCATCGCTCAAAGGCGTCATCGCGCGAGACGAAGCCATCAAGAAGCTCCGCATCCAGCATGGCAACCGCTTCACTAAGCGACCTGATATCTTCTCCAACCTTAAGGGTGTGCAACTTCTCAAAATCAGTAAACGTGTTTCGCGGGTTGAGGCGGATGACGTCAGCTGTGGTCTCGAGAAGCTGGTCGCGGTCGGTTATTTGCAATGACCGTCGAACTGAGGTTAGCGCCTGGCGCAAACTCGACCGGGCTTGCTGCTCAACCCGCTCCCGCCACCTCCAGGCTCATTGAGAAGGTTGCGGATGAGGGCGGTCTCAAGATTGATGTGGCGGTCTATTCAGACGTGCTGGTCGACCGGGACTATATCAAGACGAATGTCAGCAGCGACTATTCCAATCGCTTTCGGGTGGCTGGCGCGAAACTCACGATTGACGGGTCTCCGCAAGGGTTCACGGCTTGGCGCGATCGCCCATACTACGATCCGGTCGGTGCGTACCCTCCTGGCTATTCAGGCTATGCAGCAGCCACCAATGATCAGGTGATCAACGCAATCGACTGGGCGTTCAGCAATGGCATCCAGATACTCACCCATGCCAATGGCGAAAAGGCCGGTGACCTGCTGATTGCGTCGATCAAGGCTGCAACTGACAAGCATGGCCGTGCCGACCGGCGGCCGGTGCTGATCCACGGGCAATTTCAGCGCGAGGACCAGGTGGATGCCTATCGCGAACTCGACGTGTTCCCCTCGCTGTTCCCGATGCATACCTTCTATTGGGGGGACTGGCATCGCGACCACACGGTTGGCCCCGAACTCGCTGACAATATCTCGCCCACCGGGTGGTACACCAAGCGCGGCATGATGTTCTCGACACACCATGATGCGCCTGTGGCCTTTCCGGATTCCATGCGGGTGCTGGATGCGACTGTCACGCGGCGCTCGCGGTCCAATGACATCATTGGACCGGCACATCGGGTCGAGGTCATGACTGGATTGAAGGCCATGACGATCTGGCCCGCCTATCAGCATTTTGAAGAGAACAGCAAGGGGTCAATCGAGGTCGGGAAGCTCGCTGACTTTGTCATCCTGACGGATGATCCAACCGCGATTGACCCGGAACGCCTCGACAGCATCAAGGTGGCGGCAACGATCAAGCAAGGTGAGACTGTCTATGCAGCGTCCGAAGAAGCACTGAAGAAGGCTGACTTGTCTGTGCCAAGCCAGGCTTCGGTTGATCCCTTTGCAAGCTTCCTGCGTGCTGCTGCCGTCGATCACGAGCTTGCCATGCTTCCCAGGAGCAGGCGCAGCCGCATTACACGGGCCGTCCTGGCAAATGCGGCGCACAACAAGTTCTGCCTGAACTCAGTCCTGGAGCAATTTGCTGCTGCGATGGTGGAGAGGGTTTGACGTGAGGCCTGAATAGCGGCAGTTCCTGGCACTAAGCAGCCGGTTTGAACGCTGGGGTAGATAGTCCGTTATCGGAGCAAAAGCAGACACTCCCAGATATGACCGAAACCGTCCGGAGTTGACCCTTTGCAGACCATCGGCATCTCTGGTGTGCTCCTCAGCATTGCCAACTTCGCAGACGTCCGAGCCCTTGGCTTGAAAGTACGATCTTTTCAGTTGCTAACTTCCGTCGCTTCGGGTGCCTTCCATGTGCCGTCGAAGTAGGCGTCTTGCGGGAGGTAGATGCGCAACATGTAATTCCACCCTCTCATGATGGGCAGAAAGCACCATGCCACCGATGTCCGCTTTTGACCCCAAGCGGACAGTTTCACCCGATTGATGGGCGCTATTTCTCTGTGTGGTCTAGCTCTTGAAGAGGCACAGTTACGATTTCTGCCTTGGTTTGGAGCCAAGCCAAAAACTTGCGGACCGAACCCCGTAGCGTCCCGTGGTTGGTCTCGATGTAGTAGACGCCGGATGCAGGCTCTGAATGCAGAACCTTGATGCTGCCTGCTCTAATATCATCTTCGAAAAACGCCCGAGCGGTATATGTAATCCCGTTCCCCCGACGAACTGCCTGCATGATCAGGTTGCCTGGCATCTGCGAGATGATTAACGGCCGATCGAGCGCCACGGCTCTTCGCTTGAACCAGTCAGCAACCTCGTTTGTGCCCAGTTCCTGCAACCACGGCAGTTCGATCAGAGATGAGGGAGTTTTGACCGAACTGTTCTCAAGGAGGCGTGCTGATCCGACAACGACCATGTCAGACAGGAGAAGAGGCGTAACGTCTTTGCCGGCCGTTTCGTGATGGCAATAGCGCACCGCTACATCAATTCCACCAGGTTCTAGTTCTATGACGTCGGCAGTTGGGTTCAGCATAAGTCTTATTTCTGGATGTTGTTGCTGAAACTCCATGATCCGCGGCATTAGCCACTCCACAGCAAAAGCTGGTGACGTCGTAATCTGAACTGGTCGTGAGGCATCAACGCCTTTCAACCTCTCTACGGCCGCCTGAATTGTACAAAAGCCTACATCCAGTTCCTGGGCCAATAACTTGCCTTCGGGTGTCAAACTGGTGCCTCGTCCCTGTCGAATGACGAGTGATATGCCGAGGTATGCCTCAAGCGCCTTGACCTGCTGGCGAACAGCCGCCTTCGTGACGTTTAGACTTGCCGCAGCCTTTGAATAGCGACCGGTCTCCGCCAAGGCAGAGAAGGCTCTCAGGCTATTCATTGATGGAAGCTGCAACCAATCCATATGATAGATTTTCTATCTTTTATGAAAAATTGCTGGATGGCCAGATAGGTCAAATTGGCCCAAGATACTAGCCAGATGATTGATTTTCTAACTTGAACATCAAGCCTGATCGAAAACAAGAGCTGTACTAACGGCGTTCAAACTTGCGTACAGTCGCTCTTAGCATCCGATCTAAAAGGATTTTTGGCATGAGCAAATCCTCGTCACACCTTGAGGGCGGATGCATGTGTGGGGCAGTTCGGTACAACGTGAGCGGAAAGTCGACTTATGCGGGCGTATGCCATTGCGGCGACTGTCGGCGCGCTACGGGCGGCGCTTATGTGCCGTGGTTCGGTGCGAAACCCAGCAATTTCAATGTAACACAGGGGAAAATCACCGAGCATCAATCCTCGCCCGGGATCTGGCGGGGCTTCTGCAATAACTGCGGATCATCACTGACATTCAGGGGGGAGGGTTGGGATGATATCGCAATCACGATCGCATCCCTGGATGATCCTGATGCGATTACGCCGGAGTCCAACGTCTTTCTGCGCGAGCGCCTCCATTGGGTCCGGTTCAATGAGAACATGCGTAACTATGACGGCTTTCCCGATTGACTGGAGGAGGAACTACAGATGACCAATGCATTTTCATATGCCTGTCGCGATTGCGAGGGGATGGAAGCCTGCCCAGCGAGCATCACCGCAGAGACAAAAGAAGAAGTCTGGCAACTCATGGGCCATCATGCACGGATAGCGCACCAGGAGAACCCGGACGATTGGGATCAAGAAACACGTGACTACCTCGAAATGCTAATAAAGGAGGTCGAGGTCTAGGCCTTTGACGATCCGCCAATGATTGTGAAGACGCTGGAAGATGTAATCGGCACCAAAGGCGAAGCTCACGGCAACAAGTGGCACAGCATGCATCTGCTTCACGCTGAGGATGGCATGGGGGTTACGCTGACGGACAGCATTCTTGAACAAGGCTTCGAGATGACGCTTTGGCAGAAGAACCATCTTGAGGCTTGTTACTGCCTGGAGGGCGAAGGAACTGTCGAGGATCTGGATTTTGGTATCGTCTATCCGATCAAGCCTGGAACACTCTATGCCATGAACAACCACGACCAACATCGCATTGTTGCAAAGACCCGGATGCGGGTGATTTGCACATTCGTGCCTGCATTAACTGGTGCCGAGAAACACAATGCAGATGGCTCACTCTGACTCTTGTTGATGGCAGCTACTGGCACGCCGGGATTGTCGGGTTCATCTCGAAAAGATGTCAGGCATCCGGTGCGCAGCGGACATTGTTCAATGAAGTCGAAACCGGCGGCTTATGATGCCTTGGACTGCTCTTGCGGCGACATCGCGATGGGTCAAGTTCGCGATGGCATCTGAGAACAGCCGAGCAACGGCCGAATCTGGACTTTGCCCAGATCACTCACCTAAGCTTTCGAGCAAGACAACCAGCCGAAAATTGAGATGCATTCCCGAGCGATTTGAGGAGGCGACATGGACGACGAAAGTGCGATTCGGGCATTGATAGCGGAACACTTCGAGGCAATGCGTTGGGAACCCGGAACGGATCCAGACTGGGGCCGGTTCAGGAAGGATTTTCTACCAGATGCCCAACTTTTTGGTGCTGCCCAGCCCGTGCAAATGCGTACGGTAGAAGGATTCATAGAACGGATGGAAAGCATCGCACGTAAGAATCTGTACACCTTCGAGGAACACGCGCAGGGCATGAAGATCCTGAGCTTCGGCAACGTAGCTGTTGTTCTTGCCATGTCTGAGATGCTTGAGAATGGTGAAGAGGAAAATCACGACATCAGTGGCTATCTGCTCATGAAGTCAGATGGCCGTTGGTTGATTGCAGCACATGCATGGGATCAAGCATCTGATGACAAGCCAATTCCTGAAGATTTGCGGTGAAACGCAGAGATTTGCACTTCGAATTAGTCTCAATTGACAATCTCAAAGTGATAGGCCGCGCAGGGCTGGTGCAGCACAGGAACGCCATCGACTTCTTCTACTACCTGATCAAATGTATGCCGCATGCCATCGGCAACACGGGGAAACGCTTTTGACCGTTCAGGATCAGGTCGAACGATCTTATCGAGAAATGCATCAAAACTCGGATACTGGCGTGTCAGCACATAATCGTTACGGGCTAGCAGACGAAATTTATTGCCTTGGCCCAGCTGACTGAGAATCTTGTGAGAATGAGTTCTCGCGGCGGTCTCATCTTCGACCAGCCGGACAACGTCGAACATCGACCCCTAAGGATACGGCTCCGCAATGTGGAGCCTGCCGTCGGGCTTCAAAACACGCAAGACTTCGTCAAACGCCGTGTTCTGCAGATCGGCCGGAACATGATGAAGAGAGAAGAAAAAAACAAGCCAGATCCTGCGAGCAATTGTCGACCGGCAGGCTCTCGGCTCGGCCAACCAATACATTGACGCTATTCGGCAGGCTGGTTTTTGCCCTGGATGCCTTGATGGGGTCAATCTCCACCGCAGTGACAGAGGCCCCCGCCAAATCCAGTTGTCTGGAGAATGTGCCGTCGCCAGCACCAACATCAACAATGGACCTACCTTGTAGATCATATACAGATGCCAGGTACTCGATATGTCCCACTGCTGTATCTCGCTCAGAAAGGCTCGAGTTTTAGGGCCGCTGTACAGATGCTGAGGCTTTGTTAGTCGCTTGGAAGCAGCCTCGCGCGCGAGTTGGAATTTTATGATAGACTACAGAAACTAGCCATCAATAGCGCTGACTGCCAAGATATAAGGGCGCAGACTAATGCCAGCGATAACACGATATACTGGGGGCAAGACTGACCTAACCACCGTTCATATCAAGAAACTCGGGGCGAGGCTGGCGGGAGAACTCCTATTGCCAGACGACTCTGGCTACGACCAGGCTCGCACAGTCTGGAATGCCGCGGTGGATAAGCGCCCCGCGCTCATCGTGCGATGCGCCAATGCGGTCGATGTTGCTGAAGCTGTACGATTTGCGCGCAAGCATGAAATTTTGATCTCGGTGAGATGTGGGGGGCACAATATTGCCGGTAAGGCGGTCGTCGAAAACGGCTTGATGATTGATCTGACACCTATTTGCGACGTTCACGTAGATCCTGCGAAAAAAACTGCCGCGGTGGGCGGTGGGGCGGCACTTGGCGCCCTTGACCGCGCAACCCAGAAATACGGTCTCGCTACCACGGCGGGCGTTGTGACGCATACAGGAGTTGGCGGCTTGACCCTCGGTGGCGGTGTAGGGCGACTCGCCAGGAAGTTTGGTCTTGCTTGCGACAATCTGATCTCAGTTGATCTGGTGACAGCCGAAGGTGAGCAGATAACAGCCAGCTCCGATAGTCACCCTGATTTGTTTTGGGCATTGCGCGGCGGAGGGGGTAACTTTGGCATTGCGACATCATTCAAATTCCGCCTGCACGACATAGGTACTGAGGTATTGTTTGCGGTCGCTACGCATCGCCTCGACGGCGCCAAAGATGCACTGAATCACTTCATGGAGTTTGCAACCTCGGCGCCGAGAGAGGTCACGTCACAGGCGGCGTTTGCAAAGATGGCGGACGGAACTGCAATTGTGAACCTGGGCGCAG
The DNA here is from genome assembly GCA_024642465.1 of Alphaproteobacteria bacterium. GTDB lineage: Bacteria > Pseudomonadota > Alphaproteobacteria > Rhizobiales > Aestuariivirgaceae > Anderseniella. The sequence continues at coordinate 788 of JAHEBA010000112.1, read as the reverse complement.
TCCATATTGCTCCACTCGATGAGGCTGAGGCCACACTGACCCCTCTACTAAATTCCGGCTCGCCGATCGCGACACGGATGGAAAAAAGACCTTACGTGGACGTCCAGGCGGACGCAGACCAACGATTTCCCTATGACCAGAGATATTATTGGAAAACTCATTTAATCAATAAACTGCCACAGGCAGGCATCGACACTCTGATTGCCTGTTACGATGCAGTTCCTAACCACAGGTCGATGATCATCTTGCAACAGTTTGGCGGCGCGGTCAGGGACGTTGGATCAGCGGACACCGCTTTTGCCAATAGAGATGCTGAGTTTGACTTCATTCCTGCTGCGGTCTGGCACGAAGGTGAAGATTCAGCGCCATTGGTGTCTTGGGTCCGCGACACGTGGGAATCTATGAAGCCACACTCCTGCGGTGTCTACATGAACGGGCTTGGTGACGGCGATGATGAGCGACTTAGTGATGCCGTAGGCGCCAATGAGGTCAGGCTGCGCGAACTAAAGGCCCTCTATGACCCGACTAATTTCTTCCGCTTGAACACCAACATTATTCCCGCGGAGTAGGATCCGCCCGCCAAGGCTGACAGAAAGCGCGAACGTCCGCATTGTTCGGATGACAAACGGGCTATGTTCGGCGTCATCTGCGATGCTCAGAACCTGATTGGATCCGTCAGGTGACCGCTTGTGGCACGAAGCAGACTCTACTCCTTGCCGCGAGGAATGTCCGCTGTCAGGGGTACTTCAGACATTCTGAGCCGTAAGCAAAACCGACTGCTCTTGACC
>JAHEBA010000037.1 GCA_024642465.1 Alphaproteobacteria bacterium | reverse complement strand
GTGTTCATCCAGCAGTTGGCGAGTTTTGCCCCCTTCGACAGGGCCCGCACGGCGGGCGCCGAGAGTGCGCCATAGCTCATGCCGGAGACATTGATGATCGAGCGAGCCTCGTAAGGCTTGCGCGCACCCGGCCCGATGACGAGAGCCGGCGGGTCCTGCGTCTCGCCGTCGAGCGGCGCATAGATGGCGCTGGCGAAGATCGGCGAACCGACCGCGGTGACGTTCTGCGTGGACCCGAAAGCCACCGTGTTGTCGGCCCCGGCGGAGGAACGGCAAACCCACTCCCGCTGCGCCCGGTTGAACGGCATCTCTTCCCGGTCCATGGCAAAGAAGTACTGCCGGAAGAATTCGCCCAGCGTCGAGAAGATGTGCCGGAAGCGTCCGATGACCGGGTAGTTGCGCCTAATGGCGTCGCTGCGCTGGCTGACGTCGATCACGAACATCACGATCACCGCCAGCACGGCAAGCCCCACGGCCAGCACGAACAGCGTGGCCAGCAGCGACAGCCCTTGAGCGATCAGGTTTGTGAACAGGCTCATGGCGCATAATCCTCGTGGACCTCACTTCAACATGTGCCCTGTATACCCCAACCGCCTGCCGGAAACAGGCCCGTGCGGCTGTATTGCAACTGTCACATTTCATCGATACATCGCGATGCATGGATGAATTGAAAGCCATAGACGCCCTGTCCGCACTGGCCAACGAGACCCGCCTTGCCGTGTTCCGTTTGCTTTTGCGCGCCGCACCCGAAGAGCTTGCCGCAGGCGACATCGCCGCGCGCCTCTCGATCGTGCAGAATACCATGTCCAACCACCTTGCCGTGCTCGCCCGCACCGGCCTGATCTCTGCCCGCAAGGACGGCCGCAACATTCTCTACCGCGCCGAACCTGCCGCCATGCGCACCCTGCTCGCCTGGCTGATGGAAGACTGCTGCCAGGGCGACAGCGAAATCTGTGCGCCCCTCTCGACCTTGTATCCTGCAAATCCTGCTGACGGACCAACCCCAACATGACCGACCAGAAAACCTACAACGTGCTGTTCCTGTGCACTGGCAACTCCGCCCGCTCCATCCTGGCCGAAGCAATCCTCAGCAAGCTCGGCAAGGGCCGCTTCAACTCGTACTCCGCAGGCTCCATGCCGAAGGGCGAGCCACACCCTCAGGCTCTCAAGCTTTTGAAATCACTTGGCTATGAAACCGCATCGTTCCGCTCCAAGAGCTGGGACGAATTCGCTCAAGCCGGCGCCCCGAAGCTCGATTTCATCTTCACCGTTTGCGACAACGCCGCCGGCGAGGTCTGCCCGGTATGGCCGGGCCAGCCAATGACCGCGCACTGGGGCGTACCGGACCCGGCCGCCGAGACCGGTTCCGACGCCGAGATTGCCGCGGCATTTGCCGAGACTTACCGGCTGATGAACAACCGCATTTCCGCCTTCGTGAACCTGCCGCTCGAGAGCATCGACCGGCTGAGCCTGACCAACCGGTTGAAGGAAATCCACAAGGAGGCAGACGCGTGAGCGCCATCGACCTGCCGCGCCGCCTCGCCGCAGAAGCATTTGGCACCGGCCTGCTCGTGTGCACCGTTGTCGGCTCCGGCATCATGGCCGACAAGCTGTCTGACGATGTCGCCGTGTCGCTGCTGGGCAATACCATCCCGACCGGCGCCATCCTCGTGGTGCTGATCACCATCCTTGGGCCGCTGTCAGGCGCACACTTCAACCCGGCCGTATCCCTGGGCTTCGCCATCAGGCGCGACCTGCCCTGGAAGGAACTGCTGCCCTACGTCGTCGCACAAGTGTCCGGCGGCATAATCGGCACCTTTGCCGCCCACCTGATGTTCGAACTCGACGTCGTGCAGGCCTCGCAGACCGTGCGCACCGGCGGCGCCCAATGGTTTGCCGAATGGGTTGCCACCTTCGGACTGATGGCGGTGATACTTGGCGGCATCCGCCATGCCGCCCATGCCGTGCCGTGGCTCGTGGGCCTTTACATTACCGCCGCCTACTGGTTCACCGCCTCGACCTCGTTCGCCAACCCGGCAGTGGCAATTTCGCGCGGCTTCACCGACACCTTCTCCGGCATCAGGCCGGCAGACCTGCCCGGCTTCATCACGGCCGAATGCATCGGCGCAGCCTGCGCCGTCGCGTTCATGGGATGGTTGCTGAAAAGGAACTAGCTGCCGAAAATGCTCGACAGCCACGAGCCCGAGTCGACCTGCGGGCTCAGGCCCCCACCCTGCAGCAGGGAATAGGCGTCCTTGTACCACTGTGAGTTCGGGTAGTTGTGTCCCAGCACCGCAGCCGCCGTCTGGGCTTCGGAGCGGACGCCCAACTGCATGTAGTTCTCGGTCAACCGGTACAGCGCTTCAGGCGTATGCGACGATGTCTGGTAGGTTTCCACCACCGTCTTGTACCGGTTGATGGCCGCGAGATAGGCCTTCTTGCGCTGGTAATAGCGCCCGACTTCCATCTCCTTGCCGGCCAGCACGTCACGCGCCAGGTTGGCCTTGCCGCGTGCGTCCTGGGCATATGGCGTATCCGGGTAGCGGCGCGCCACCTCTTCAAGCTCGGCCAGCGACTTGCGCGCCGCCGTCGGGTCGCGCCGCATGTCGCCGATCTGCTCGTAGTGGCAAAGCGCGATCAGGTATTGCGCATAGGCCGCGTCCCGATGGCCCGGATGCAGCTGGATGAACCGCTCGGCCGCCGAAATCGATTCCGGATAGGCATTGCGCTGATACTGCGCATAGGCCTGCATCAGGATCGATTTGGTTGCCCACTTGGAGTACGGGTGCTGGCGCTCGACCTCGGAAAACTTCTTGACCGCTGTGCGATAATTTCCGTTTCGGATGTCTTCGAGGCCCGAATTGTACATCCGGGCAATCGGTTCCCCGTCCGGGTCCGCCCCAAGGTCTGGAGAAACCGCATCACCAGACCCGAAAATCTTGGCGGCAAAGCCTTCTCCATCGTCGCCCGACAACAGGCTGCTGCCACTGCTGCACCCTGTCAGCAGCAGCGCGACAAGGCCAACCATGGCGAGACGGCTCGTTTTCAGATGGTCAGGCAAGCGAAAGGCTCCATTGGGTCGGCAGACAACATCACGATGCACTAAATGGCCTGGCATTGTAGATCAAGCATGAATGCGCTGCCAGTGAAGACCACCTGTGGCTGATGCTGGAATGCTGCAGCAACCCGGCGGAAATGTGACTGCAAGCAAAAGGGCGGGATACTTGTCCCGCCCCTTGCCGATTGATTGCAGTTCCTGCCGGCTGTCAGTTGGACTGGCGCCGCAGGAACGCCGGGATTTCCAGCTGGTCGTCGTCAAGCGACGGGTCGATGGCCGTCTGCAGCGGATGCACGTTGCCCTTGGGCGCTGCGGCCGGCTGCGGTTCGCGATGCTGCATGACGGGTTCCTGCACCTCGCGCGCAGCGGGCTTGTCCTCTTCGCGGCGTACGCCGAGACCGACGCTGGCCAGCCGCTCAAGCAGGCCCTTGCGCTTCGTCGTAGCTGCCTGGGCCACCTGCTCCATCTTGCTGTTGTCACGCGCCATGGCTTCCCGGGCAATCGGCGGGAAGTCTTCCTGCGACGGCATGCGGGGCCGCGGCTGGGGGTTCGCCATGACAGGGCGCGGAGCGGGCTGCGGAGCCGGCTGCGGCGCGGCGGCGGCAGCAATCTCGAATTCATCCCCGGCTTCGGCTGCGATCTCTTCCTCCTCGGCGGCAATTTCTGCCTGCTCAGGCTCTGCCTGCGCTGCCGGCTGCGGCGCCCGCGGAGCCGGCTGGATCGGTGCGCGCGGCATGTAATAGCCGTAGCTGGTGTCGCGTTCTTCCTCTTCCTTGGCATCGCCCGCGCCCTGCAGCGCTTCCTCGGCCAGGCCCGTGGCAACAACCGACACCCGCATGGTGCCTTCAAGCCGTTCGTCGAACGTGGCGCCGAGAATGATGTTGGCTTCCGGATCCACTTCCTCGCGGATACGGGTTGCTGCTTCGTCGACTTCGTACAGTGTCAGGTCCGGACCGCCGGAAATGGAGATCAGCAGGCCACGCGCGCCGCGCATCGACACATCGTCCAGCAGCGGGTTGGAGATGGCGGCCTCCGCAGCCTCGATGGCGCGCTTTTCGCCCGAGGCTTCGCCCGTACCCATCATTGCCTTGCCCATCTCGGACATGATGGCGCGCACGTCTGCAAAGTCGAGGTTGATCAGGCCGTCCTTGGTCATCAGCTCCGTAATGGAGGCAACGCCGGAATACAGCACCTGGTCGGCCATCGCGAAGGCGGCGGCAAAGGTCGTCTTCTCGTTGGCAACGCGGAACAGGTTCTGGTTGGGGATCACGATCAGCGTATCGACGTGCTTGGCAAGCTGCTCGATGCCGCGTTCTGCAGTCAGCATCCGGCGCTGGCCTTCGAAGTGGAACGGCTTGGTGACCACCCCGACCGTAAGGATGCCCTGCTCCTTGGCTGCGCGCGCGATGACCGGTGCAGCGCCCGTGCCGGTGCCACCGCCCATGCCCGCGGTGATGAACACCATGTGCGACCCGGCCAGGTGGTCCAGGATTTCAGGAAGCGCCTCTTCGGCAGCCCCTGCGCCAACTTGCGGGTGAGATCCGGCGCCCAGCCCCTGCGTTAGGTTGGTGCCCATCTGGATGCGCCGTTCCGCCGAACTTTGCAGAATTGCCTGCGCATCGGTGTTCGCGACCACGAACTCGACCCCCTCGAGGTTCGATTCGATCATGTTGTTTACCGCGTTGCCGCCGGCTCCGCCGACCCCGAACACGGTGATTCTGGGTTTCAATTCGGCTGAATCTGGCACTGAAAGCTTGATTGGCATGATTTGGCGTCCGATCTGGATGTTCCCCTGACCGGCATTCTGGTTTCCAAATCCATAATAAAAGGTTAACGACACCTTACCGGGGCGCGAAAAATTGGGCATTTCCGGCGCAGGGCGTTTACCGGCAGGCAACGCCTCGTCAGAAGCTTTCCCTCAGCCACTGGCCGACACGGCGGAAATAGCCCGCATCATGCCCGGCCCCGGCAATGATCTGCCCCAGATTGGCCGCCTGCATGTCAGGCGCCAGGCCATAACGCAGCAACCCGGAGGCCACGGCAAATCCCGGCTGCGACATGGCATCCGGCAACCCGTCGAAGCGATGCGGACGCGCAATGCGCACGCCACGGCCGAGAATTTCACCGGCCAGCTGTTCCACGCCGTTGAGCTGGCTTCCGCCGCCGCTGAGCACGACCCGGCGAACAACCTGACGCACCGCCGGCACCTGCTCGATGCGCTCGCGCACCAGTTCGAAAACCTCTTCCATGCGCGGGCGTATTACCCCGCAGATCATCGACCGCGGCACCCGGTTGACCGCATGGGTGCCGGTCTCGCCCAGGATCGGGCAGGTAATCAGTTCACGCTCGTCCAGCATCGCCGGCACAGCGGAGCCCCACAGCGTCTTCACCCGCTCGGCATGGGCAATAGGCGTGTTGAGGCCACGGGCAATGTCGGCGGTCACGTGGTGCGAACCAACCGGGATCGCACCCGCATGCAGCATGACGTCTTCGTTGAACACCGCCCAGGACGTCGTTCCTCCGCCCAGTTCCACCAGTACCACGCCCAGTTCCATCTCGTCCTCGAGCAGGACGGACCGAGCCGACGCGTGCGGCGACACCACGAAACCTGCCACGTCGAGATGGCAGCGCTCCATCACCAGGCTCAGGTTGGCAAGCGCATTGGGGTCCGCCAGTACGGCGTTGATCTCGACACCCAGCACCTGCCCGTGCATGCCTTCGGGGCTGCGGATGCCGCGCGCCTCGTCAAGGCGATAGTGGGAAATCGACACGTGAACGATTGCGCTGCCGCGCAGGTCGACCCGCGACATCGCATCCATGATGGCCTGACGCTTTGCGGTCTCGTCAACGACGCCGCCGGCGAGTTCCACCTTGCCGGTTGCGTGAATGCTGCGTGTGCGCGTTCCGGAGAGGTTGAGGTAGACCTCGCTCAAGGTGACGCCGGCCATCCGCTCGGCCTGCTCCATGGCCGTGCGCACCGATTGCTCTGCCTCGTGCACGTCGATCACATTGCCGCCGCGCACACCGGCTGCCCGGCAATGACCGCTGCCAATCACCTTGATGGCGGGAACCCGCTCGTCGACGGCGCGCCGCCGGCCACCCTGCATCTCGCCGATCAGGCAACAGATTTTCGTGGAACCGATGTCAAGCGCGGCAATGCGTGATGCCGCTGCGGAGACTGTGGCGCCTCCGGATGTGCTGGTCGACGGAAAAGGAACGACTTTCATTCTACTCACCCACAAACGGCACGCCCGATGATGGCGTTGCCACACTCACCCACACCAGCGCTCCGACCGCCCCCGGTCACTTCTGCCGCGCTGCAACCTTGTCGCCGGCCTTGTCCGCCGTCGTCTCGAACGGCACCAGCACGGCGCTGTCTGCCAGCCTGAGGTCGATCTCGCGGATGCCGCTTTCTAGCACCCGGTGCCGCGCCTCAAGATCGGCCAGCCTTGCAAGCGCCGCTTCAACGCCTGTTTCCGGCAGCAACGCCCTGCGCCCGCCTGCGAAATGCAGTGTCCAGCGGCGGTTGCCAACCCGCGCGGCGGCCTTCACCTGAGACTGTAACGCCGGCCAGGCTTCAAGTTGGTTAACGAGTTGCGAAACTTCTTCCTGCGCGCCATCGCCGGAAACCAGCATCAGGCCGGCAAACCGGCGGGCATCGAAGCTGGCCATGGCCATGCCTTCCCGGTCGATCACATAGTAGAGGCCATCGCGCTGCCACACCGCGAACGGCTCGCGTTCAGACACTTCGACCTCGAGCCGGTTGGGCGGCAGCACCCGCACCGATGCCTGCTTCACCCAATCCAGGTTGAGCAGGATGCGGCGAGCGTGGTTGGCATCGAAACCAAGCAGCGACCCGCCGGGCATCACCCCGATCGCCTTCATCACGGCCTCTGGCGGCATCCGCTCCAGCCCGTGGATGCGCAAATCTTCGGCAGCGTAACCGAAATACGACGAGACCTGCGCCGCCAGTCCGCGCGTTCCGCCTGACGGGTCATTGAGGTGATCGCCGGCCAGCAGGCCATAACCGATGACTGCCGCGAGCATCGACACCGCGCCGCTGCGCACCGCAAACCGCGTGCTGCGCCGCTGCGCCACCTGATCGCCGGCAGCCAGGAAAATCCGTCCGACCGCAGCCAGCGGGCTGGCCTTGATGCGTCTCAGCGTGCGCTCGGGATCAGGCGCCCTCATCTGTCCAGCCCCGCGTCGTTCACCATCCACGTCACCAGCTGGGCGAAGCTGTGGCCGGCATGGGCCGCCATCTCCGGCACCAGCGACGTTGGCGTCATGCCGGGCTGGGTGTTGATTTCCAGAAAGATCAGCTCGCCTTCGCTGCCTTCTGTGTCGTTGTAGCGGAAGTCCGACCGCGACACGCCCTTGCAGCCGATCTCCATGTGCGCCATCAGGGCCAGACGCTGAACCCGGCGGTAAATGTGCTGCGGAATGTCGGCGGGCAGTATGTGCTCCGACCCGCCGGCCTGGTACTTGGCGGCATAGTCATAGAAACCGATCTTCGGCACGATATCGATGACGCCGAGCGCCACGTTGCCCATCACCGCGCAGGTCAGCTCGCGCCCCGGCACGAACCGCTCGACCATGACCCTTTCGTCCATCGACAGGCCATCGGCCTGAAGCATGTCCGCCAGAGAGTTGGAGCCGCGATCCACGATGTGCACGCCGACGCTCGAACCGTCGTCCACCGGCTTGACCACGTAGGGAAGCGGCATCACCTCGGTATTGAGCACTTCCTCCACCGTGACGATCATGTCGTCGACGACCGGCATCTTCATCTTCGACAGCGCGGCCTTGCACAGGTGCTTGTCCATCGCCAGCGCCGATGCCAGCACGCCCGAATGGGTGTAGGGGATTTTCAGCGTCTCGAGGATCGCCTGTACGCGCCCATCCTCGCCCCACTTTCCGTGCAGCGCATTGAACGCGACATCGGGCCGGGCCTCGGTCAGTTGCTCGATGATGTTGGGCTGCACGTCGATCATGGTGACCTGGAAACCGGCATCGTCCAGTGCCTTCGCGCATGCCTTGCCCGACGACAGCGACACCTCGCGCTCGTGCGACCAGCCGCCCATCAGCACGGCAACACGGGTGGTTTCAGGATCACGCAATTCCATGGTTCAACAGCTGCCCCTCAAGACCGGCTCGCAACCCCGATGCGCTTGATTTCCCAGTCAAGCTCGACACCGGATGTTTCCTTCACACGCTTACGGACGGTTTCGCCAAGCTCCTCGATCTGCGCGGCAGTGGCCCCGCCCTCGTTGATCAGGAAGTTGCAGTGCATCTCAGACACCTTGGCAGGGCCTATGCTGAAGCCGCGCATGCCGGCCGCATCGATCAGCTGCCAGGACTTGTTGCCGGGCGGGTTCTTGAAGGTTGATCCGCCAGTGCGGCTGCGGATCGGCTGGCTGGCCTCGCGCGCGGCGGTGATCTCGTTCATGTGCGCCTTGATCTCGTCGCGGTCGCCCTGCGCGCCCTGGAACAGCGCCGAGGTGAAGATCATGTCTTCCGGCGCCGAGGAATGGCGGTAGCTGTATCCCATGCCGGCATTGGACATGACGTGAAGGTTCCCCTTGCGATCGATCCCCCGCGCCTCAACCAGAATGTCCTTCGTCTCACCGCCGTGAGCACCGGCATTCATCCTGAGCGCGCCGCCGATTGTGCCCGGTATACCTCTCAGAAAGGTTAACAAAGTTATACCCTCCTGGAGCGCGAACTGCGCCAGCCGCACGTCCGGCACTGCCGTGCCCGAGCGCACTTGGAAGTCTCCGGCGTTCTCCATCTGCGAAAAACCACGGCCCATCCGGATCACCACGCCGGGCACGCCGGCATCGCGCACCAGCAGGTTTGAACCGACGCCGATCACGTAAACCGGAATGTCCTCGTCCAGGTTGGCCAGAAACTGCGCCAGGTCTTCCTCATCGGCGGGCGAAAACAGCACGTCCGCCGGGCCGCCCACGCGGAACCAGGTCAGGTCCGCCAGCGGCCGGTCCAGTTCGATGCGCCCACGTACCTCGGGCAGCCGCGGCTGAAGCAGTTCGCCCGGTGTCGCCATCATTTGCCCTCACGTTCGGCAATTTCCTTCAGCTCGCCCGGCAATGCATAGGCCCACTGGGTGATGTTGCCGGCGCCCAGGAACACCACCACGTCGCCCGGTTTCGCCGACTCGCGAACCAGCGGCGCAATCTCCAGATGGTTCGAGATGGTGTGCACGCTGCGGTGGCCGCGCGCGCGCAAGCCGTCTGCCAGTGCCGTATGGCTGGCGCCCTCGATGGGTTGCTCGCCGGCTTCGTATACCGGCGTCAACACCACCTGGTCGGCATCGTTGAAGCAGGAGCAGAAGTCGTTGAACAGGTCGTGAAGCCGCGTATAGCGGTGCGGTTGCATGATGGCGATGACGCGCCCCGACGTAACGCCGCGCGCCGCCTTCAGCACCGCGGAAATCTCCACCGGGTGGTGGCCGTAGTCGTCATAGACGTTCACCCCGTCATGTTCGCCGGTGAAGGTGAACCGCCGCTTGACGCCGGAAAAGCCTGCCAGTCCCTTGCGGATCGCCTCGTCGCTGACGCCCAGATTGGTCGCCACTGCAATCGCCGCCGTCGAGTTCAGCAGATTGTGCTCACCCGGCATCGCCAGCGTGATGTCCTCCAGCTTGCGGCTCTCGCCGGTGCGCCGGTCGTTGATGATGACCGAGAAATGGCTCTTGCCGCCCGAGAAGCTGATGTCGGTCAGGCGATAGTCGGCCTGCGCACTCTTGCCATAGGTGAACACCCGCCGGTCGGTGACCTGGCCAATCAGCGCCTGCACTTCCGGATGGTCCACGCACATCACAGCAAAGCCATAGAACGGAATGTTCTCGACGAACGCGCGGTACGCCTTCCTGGCCTCGTCGAAGGTGCCGTAATGGTCGAGGTGCTCCGGGTCCATGTTGGTGACGATGGCCACGTCCGCCGGCAGCTTGACGAACGTGCCGTCAGACTCGTCTGCCTCCACCACCATCCACTCGCCCTTGCCGAGGCGCGCATTGGTGCCATAGGCATTGATGATGCCGCCATTGATCACCGTCGGGTCCAGGTTGCCCGCCTCAAGCAGCGCCGCCACCAGCGAGGTGGTGGTGGTCTTGCCGTGGGTGCCGCCGATGGCCACGCACGACTTGAAACGCATTAGCTCGGCCAGCATCTCCGCCCGGCGCACGATCGGCAGATAGCGCGCCCGCGCCTCCACCACCTCCGGGTTATCCTTCTTCACCGCCGTCGAGGTAATGACGACCTGCGCTTCGCCCAGGTTCTCCGCCCGGTGGCCGGTATGAACCGTCACGCCCGCCTTGCGCAGCCGCGCCACGTTGTAGTTGTCGGCAATGTCCGAGCCCTGCACCGTATAGCCGAGCGTCGCCATCACCTCCGCAATGCCGCTCATGCCGATGCCGCCGATGCCGACGAAGTGGATCGGGCCGATGTCCTGGGTCAGTTTCATGTCGTCGAAGAGTCCTCTGCCAATGCCGGCCGCGCCAGTTGCGCCGCCAGGTCTGCAAGCGCTTGCGCAGCTGCCGGGCGCCCATGCGAACGCGCCCCTTGTGCTGCTCTGGTAAGTTCCACAGGGTCGAATCGCAAGCGCGTTATGAACGCCGCCAGGCCGTCCGGTGTGATGTCCTTCTGCTCCATGGCCCAGCCGCCGCCCATCTTCGTCATGCTCTCCGCATTGCGCAGCTGATCATTGTCGAGCGCATGCGGCAACGGCACGTAGATGGCTGGCCGCCCGATCACGCCAAGCTCGGCCACGGTCGACGCACCGGCCCGGCAGATCACCAGGTGCGAAGCCGCAATGCGCTTCGGCATGTCGTTGAAGAAGCTCTCGCAGGTGGCTTTCACGCCTACGGCATCATAGGCCGCGCGGACCGCGTCGATGTCCTCGGGCCGGCACTGCTGCACAATGCGCAACCGCTTGGTCACCGCGTGCGGAAGTTCCGCCACCACCTGCGGCATCACCTGAGAGAAATACTGCGCGCCCTGGCTGCCGCCGAACACCAGCAGGTTGAACATGTGCGCCGCATCGGGTGCCTCATAGGCAATGCCGGCGGCTTCGATCACGGCTTCGCGCACCGGGTTGCCGACCAGCTTCACACGGCTCATCTGCGCCGGCGAAAAGCCGTACACAGGCTCGAACGAGGTGGCGATGATCTGCGCCCCGCCAATGCTCGCCGCCAGCCGGTTGGCGCGGCCCGCGACCGCGTTCTGCTCGTGAACCATGGCCGGAATGCCGGCGCGCCGTGCAGCCATCATCACCGGCAGCGATGGATACCCACCGAAGCCCACCACTGCGCGAGGCTTGATCCGGGCAAACTCTGCAAGGCACTGCCGGTAGCCCCGCACCAGCCGCAGCATCTGCGACGGCAGCTTCCACGGCTTGCCCGGCGTGAGCGTGGACGAGGATATCTCGCTCACGCTGCCCTGCCGGAACCGGTCCCGCCAGGCCAGCCCGCGCGTGTCGGTGAATAGCCGCACGTCCCAGTCCCGCGCCTCCAGCTCACGTGCCAGTGCCTGGGCCGGGAACAGGTGCCCGCCGGTGCCGCCAGAGGCAAGCACCACGGTTCCCATGCCGGACCGGCCCATCTGAGGCGCAGCGTTCATCTGCTCACGCAGCCTTCGCCGCAAACGATGGCGAACCTGCCGGCGGCACCATTTTCGAGCGCGCGCGCACCCGCGAGAACGCCAGCAGCAGCCCCATCGAGAAGGCCATCGCGATCAACGACGAGCCGCCATAGGAGATGAACGGCAGGGTCATGCCCTTGGCTGGCAGCAGGGTCAGGTTCACGCCCAGATTGATGAACGACTGGAAGCCGTACAGCGTCACCAGCCCGGTCAGCGACAGCACCACGAACGGATCGTTGACCGACATCGCACGCCGCAGCACCCGCAGCACGATGAAGCCAATGATGCAGATCAGGATGGCGCAGGCGATGAAGCCAAACTCCTCGCCGATCACAGCCGGAATAAAGTCGGTATGGGCATCCGGCAGGATGTGCTTGGCCGTACCGCCGCCGGGACCGGTTCCCATCAGTCCGCCATTGTGAAACGCCTGGGTCGCAACGTCGACCTGGAAGGTGTCATGGTCTTCCGGGTTGAGGAATCGGTTCACGCGTGAAGCCACGTGCGGAAAGGTGAAGTAGGCAAGCATGGCACCTGCTGCGCCGATGCCGCCAAGCCCGAGAATGAAGACCCAGGAAATGCCGTAGATCAGCAGCAGCGTGCCAAACACGCCGGTGACCAGCACGAGTTGACCGAAGTCTGGTTGCAGCACCAGCAGTCCCGCAAACAGGCCGTACAGGGACGACGCTATCCAGAAGCCGGGCATGTCGGGACGACGGGTGCCTTCGGCGAGAAACCACGCCGCGCAAACCGCAAACGCCGGCTTGACGAATTCCGATGGCTGCACGTTCAGCGGACCGAGATCGAGCCAGCGGTGCGCGCCCTTGATTTCGGGACCCCACAGGATGGCGCCCACCATGGCCGCAAGGCCACCGGCGAAGGCGAGCAAGGCAATCCGCCGCGCCGACTGCGTTGACAGCATGGACGTCGCCAGCAGCACCAGCACTGCCGGCGCCAGATAGATCAACTGCCGGGTGAAGAAGTGAAAACTGTCCAGACCGATGCGTGCTGCCACGGGCGGGCTGGCGGCCATCGAAAACAGCACGCCCGCCGCCATCAGCATCAGCACGCAGCCGAGCACCACCCGGTCCACGGTGAACCACCAGTCGGCGATCAGGCCCTTGTCAGCGCGCGATATCAGCATTGCTCAGGCAACCTCCTTGTCGAAACGGACACCGTCCAGTTTCTGCACGAGCACGCGGAAGTCCTCCCCGCGCACCTCGAAATTGGGGTACTGGTCGAACGAGGCGCATGCAGGCGACAACAGCACCGCAACTTCCGCCGCCTCGCTCTTGTCACGGGCTGCGTCTTGCGCCGCCACGGCGACCGCCGCTTCCATCGTGCCGCACATCTCGTAGGCCACCTTGCCCTCCAGCGTGGCGGCAAGCTCGCGCGCGTCCTGGCCGATCAGGTAGACCTTCGCGATGCGGTTGAACCACGGCTCCAGTGGCACGATGCCACCGGACTTGGCCTGGCCGCCGGCGATCCAGTAGATCCGTTCAAGACTGGACAGCGCCTTCTCGGCTGCATCGGCATTTGTCGCCTTGCTGTCGTTGATGAAGACGACACGGCCCTTGTGACCCACCTCTTCCATGCGGTGGGCAAGGCCCGGGAAGCTGTTGAAACCCGCCTCGATCTGCTCCGGCGAAAGGCCCATGCGGCGGGTCGCGATGTAAACCGCGCAGGCGTTCTGCGCGTTGTGCAGACCACGAAGTGCCCGCGCCCTGGCAAGGGAAATCGTTGTGCCGTTGCGGCTGTCGGTCAACGTGTCGCCATCTGATGACACGGTGGCCTCGCGGCCCTTGACCGAGAAGGTGACGGCGTTCGTGTGACGGGCTACCTGCGATGCAATGGCGGCGCACCAGCTGTCATCGACCGAGATGGCGGCGGTGTCGTCCATGTCCTGCAGCGCAAACATCCGCGCCTTCACGGCAGCATAGTTTTCCATCGTGCCGTGCCGGTCCAGGTGATCCGGCGTGAGGTTCATGAGCACGCCAACGTCGGGCTTCAGCGACGGCATCAGGTCGATCTGGTACGACGACAGCTCGATGACGTAGACCGTGCTGTTGGCCGGCGCCGGCAGCAGCAGAGCAGCCGTGCCGATATTGCCCCCCACCTGCACGTCGAGCCCGGCATGGGCCAGCACGTGGTCCGTCAGCGCGGTCGTGGTGGATTTGCCGTTGGTGCCAGTTATGCCGATGAAGCGGGCATTGCTGGTGGCGATCTCGCGCGCCAGGATCTCCGTATCGCCGATGATCTCGGTCCCCGACGCGCGCGCCTTCTTGACGCTCCAATGCGGCTCGGGGTGGGTCAGGGGCACGCCCGGCGACAGCACGAAACTGTCCAGCGTGGCGAAATCTACCTCGTGCAGGTTGACCACCGGCAGGCCAAGCTCTTCCGCCTTCTGGGCAGCCGCCGGCGCATCGTCCCAGGCCAGCACTTCGGCTCCGCCGCGCAACAGCGCATCGACAGTGGCATTGCCCGAACGGCCGAGACCGAACACGCCGACCCGCTTGCCCCTGAACGTATGTGCCGCGATTGCCATAAGACCTTCCACCCGTCCTCAGCGCAGCTTGAGCGTGGCCAGGCCGACCAGCGCCAGCACCACCGAAATGATCCAGAAGCGGATCACGATGGTCGGCTCCTTCCAGCCCTTTTGCTCAAAGTGATGGTGCAGCGGCGCCATCGCGAATACCCGCTTGCCGGTCATCTTGAACGATATCACCTGCACGATCACGGACACGGTTTCCAGCACGAACAGCCCGCCGATGATGGCCAGCACGATCTCGTGCTTCGCCGCCACTGCAATGGCTCCAAGCGCACCGCCCAGCGACAGCGAGCCGGTATCGCCCATGAAGATCATCGCCGGAGGCGCGTTAAACCACAGGAAGCCGAGTCCCGCCCCGATCAGTGCACCGCAAAGAACCGCCAGTTCGCCGGTGCCGCGCACATAATGGATCTGCAGGTAGTCGGCGAAGCGGATATTGCCTGCCAGGTACACGATCACGCCGAAGCTCGCTGCAGCGATCATCACCGGCACGATCGCCAGCCCGTCGAGGCCGTCGGTCAGGTTGACGGCGTTGCCCGCCCCCACCACGACCAGCGTCCCGAACACGATGAAGAACCAGCCCAGTTGCAGCAGCACGTCCTTGAGGAACGGCAGCGCCAGCGCATTGGAAAGCTTGTCATCACCCAGGATGGTGAACATCCACACCGCAAGGCCCGCGATGATCAACTCCAGCGCCAGCCGGAACCGGGCAGAAAAACCGCCGGTCTTGGCCCGCGTAACCTTGAGGTAGTCGTCATAGAAGCCGATGGCGCCAAAGCCCATCGTCACGAACAGCACCGTCCAGACATAGAGGTTCGACAGGTCTGCCCACAGCAGCGTCGACACCAGCACGCTGGCGAGGATCATCAGCCCGCCCATGGTCGGCGTGCCCTGCTTCTCGATCAGGTGGCGCGCCGGCCCATCCTCGCGGATCGGCTGACCCTTGCCCTGCTTGACCCGCATCTGCGAGATCAGCCACGGCCCGAACATGAATGACAGGAACAGCGCCGTCATCAATGCGCCACCGGTCCTGAACGTGATGTAGCGAAACACGTTCAGGGCGGAGATCTGGTCGCTCAATTCTAGGAAGAGATGATAGAACATTTTTAATCCAGGTTCGGGGCTGGCGGATGGCCTTGGCCGCGGGCACTGCCCGCAGCAGGAGCCGTTCAACTGCCGGTGCTGCTCCCGTATCTTGCGATGATGGCTTTGACCACCAGACCCATCTTCGAGCCCAGCGATCCCTTGACCATGATGACGTCGCCGGACTGGATAGACCCCAGCAGCGGTTCGATCAACTCCTGCGACGTTGCCGTATGCGCACCATGGCTGTCGCGCGGCAGCGCCTTCCAGAGCGCGCCCATGTGCTCGCCGCAGGCATACACCTTGTCGACCCCCGCCTGCACCACCGGTTCGGCCAGCCCCGCATGCAGCCCCTGTGAATGCGACCCAAGTTCCAGCATGTCGCCCAGCACGGCAATGCGCCGGCCACGCCCGGCAGGCTCGGCCGCCGCCAGCATCTGCAGGGCTGCGCGTACAGACGCCGGGTTGGCGTTGTAGCTTTCGTCGATAACCGTAACGCTGACGCCGTCCCTCGACAGCTTGTGCCGTACGCCGCGCCCCGATGGCGGCCGGATGTCGGCCAACGCCAGCGCGCACCGGGCAAGGTCGGCGCCGGCCGCCTCGCAGGCGCCCAGTACCGCCAGTGCGTTCTGCACCACATGCCGGCCGGGTGCACCCAGCTTGCAGGTAACCTCCTGGCCGCAGACGTTCGCCGTCATGCACGAACAGGTATCGTGCAGGATGTAGCGCATCAGCCGGATGTCGGCGCCTTCCGCCTCGCCGAAGCCGCGAATGTCGGTGATGCCGCAGTCGCGCGCCTTGGCCGCAAGATGATCGAAGAACTCGCTGTCGCGGTTGATGATGGCAATTCCGCCCGGCACCACGCCGGTAAAAATCTCCGCCTTGGCGTCGGCAATCCCGGTCAGCGAGTCGAAATGGCCAATGTGGCTTTCGGCAATGGCGGTGATGATCGCCACGTGCGGGCGCACCATGTCGATCAGCGTCTCGATCTCGCCGGCATGATTCATGCCGACCTCGATCACGCCGTAGGCCGTATGACGCGGCATCCGCGCGAGTGTCAGCGGCACGCCCCAATGATTGTTGAACGAAGACACTGCAGCATGGGTCGCCCCGCAAGCCGATAGCGCCACCTTGAGCGCATCCTTCGTGGTGGTCTTGCCCACCGATCCGGTCACCGCGATGACCTTGCCGGCCACCCGCGCGCGCGCCGCCCGGCCAATGTCCTCCAGCGCCTTGAGCGCGTCGGGCACCACCAGCAGCGGACCCGCCTTGCGCATTGCCTCATCGGGTCGCGCCACCACGGCAAGTCCTGCCCCTGCTTCCAGCGCGGAAGCGGCGTACTCATGCCCGTCGGTACGGTCGCCCCGGATGGCAACGAAAATATTTCCCGGTGCAATTTCACGGCTGTCGATGGCAACGCCGTTGAGCGCTGCCGTCACTTCGCCCTCAAGTTTGCCGCCCGTGGCAGCCAGCAACTCGTCCACCGTCCAAAGCACAGTCTCAGCCATTCGCCACCTGTCCCGAAACGCACGTCAGCACCACCTCGTGATCGGAGAACGGAAGCGTGGTGCTGCCTACCGTCTGTCCTGTCTCGTGCCCCTTGCCGGCCACCACCAGAACGTCACCTGCCTGAAGCTCTGAAATCGCCGTGGCAATCGCACTGGCCCGGTCGCCGATCTCGCGCGCACCCGGGCAGGCGGCAAGTATCTCGGAGCGGATCACTGCCGGGTCCTCGCTGCGCGGATTGTCATCGGTGACGATTGCCACATCCGCTTCGCGAGCCGCCACCGCGCCCATCTCGGGACGCTTGCCCTTGTCCCGGTCGCCACCCGCGCCGAACACCGCGTAGAGCTTGCCCGACACATATGGCCGGAGCGAGCGGATCGCATGTTCCAGTGCATCCGGCGTATGCGCGTAGTCCACGAACACCGGCGCACCTGCAGGCGTCGTTGCCACCAGTTCCAGCCGGCCCGTTGCCCCGCGCAACTGCTCCAGCGCCCGCATGGCATGGGGCTCCGAACCGCCCGCTGCAATAACCAGTCCCACGGCCATCAGCGCGTTCTCGGCCTGGAACGCACCCACCAGCGGCAGGTAGACGCTGTACTCGCCCTGCTTGCCCGTCACTTTCAATCGCTGCCCGAAGCCGTGCGGCTCGGCAGCATCGAGCCTGAGCGCCTCGCCGGCAAACCCGACCGTCGACACCACGAGCCCGTGGTTGCGGCAGCGCTCGATGATGGCCGGCGCCTGTAGCATGTCGGCATTGATGATGGCGGCAGCACCTTCGCCGAGCACTTCCTCGAACAGCATCATCTTGGCGTCGAGATAGGCCTCGAAGGTCTTGTGATAATCGAGATGGTCGCGCGTCAGGTTGGTGAACCCCGCCGCGGCTATCCGCGCACCGTGCAGCCGGTACTGGGCGAGGCCGTGGCTCGATGCTTCAAGCGCCACATGGCTCACATGCTCATGCGACAGCGCTTCAAGCGCGGCATGTATTTCGACCGGGTCGGGCGTGGTGTGGGCCAGCTTTCGCGTGCCGGAAGGCGACACGATGCCGACTGTACCGATGCTGGCAGCTGGCAGGCCGAGAATGGTCCAGATCTGGCGCACGAACGAGGCAACCGAGGTCTTGCCGTTGGTGCCGGTCACTGCAACCACGATGTCGGGCTGGGGCGCATGGAACCGTGCTGCCATCAGCGACAGGACCAGGCGCGGATTGTCCACCCGCAGCACGGCCACCCCGTCCGGAATGTCCAGTTCGGCATCGCGTCCGGCCAGTATCGCAATCGCGCCGTTCCTGACTGCCGCGCCGGCAAAGCGCGCGCCGTCAGCCTGCTCGCCCTGGATAGCGGCAAACAGGAAGCCCGCCACTGCCTTGCGGCTGTCCGAGGTGATGCCCTCGATGACAAGCTCCTGCGCAGCTTGCGGCACCTCGGCGATCCCGTGCGCCAGATGATGCAGCGTCATGCTCATCTGGCCGCTCCAGCTTCGAGCGCGGCAGCCCTCTCGTCTTCCTTGGCCAGTTCCTTGAGCCGTTCCTTCTTGTACTTCTCCAGCTTCTTCAGCGAGTCGTCGTCGAACTGCGGCATCACGCCCAGCAGCGGCGCAATGCGGGCGATGACCTTGCCGGCGGTCGGAACCGCGTTCCAGCCCGAGGTCGCATAGCCATAGGTCTCCGGCAGCGGTTTGGGCTCGTCCAGCATCATGAGCATGACGTACTTCGGATCATCCATCGGAAACGCGCCGATAAACGAGTTCAGCCTGTGATCCTTGGAGTAGCGTCCCTTGACCACCTTTTCGGCCGTCCCGGTCTTGCCACCCACCCGAAAGCCGGGCACCTCGGCCTTGCCGGCGGTACCTTCGGTCACGTTCAGTTGGAACAGGTAGCGCATATCGGCGCTGGTGGACGGCTTGATCACTTGTTCGGCCAGGGCATCTGCGGTTTCTTCGTCGCGCTTCAGCAACGTCGGCGGAATGAGTTTTCCGCCATTTACCAGTGCTGCAGCGACCGCCGCACCCTGCATCGGCTGTACGGCAAATCCGTGGCCAAACGAGGCCGTCACGGTCACCAGCTTGCCCCAGCGCGGCGGCAGCAGAGGCTTGGCGGCCTCGGGCAGTTCCGTCTGCAGCCTGTCGAACAGTCCCATCTTGCGCAGGAATGCCTGGTGCCGCTCCTCGCCCACTTCCAGCGCCATCTTGCCGGTGCCGATGTTCGACGAGTGCATGAAGACTTCCGGCACTGTCATGATGCGCTTCTGGGCATGGAAGTCGTTGATGCGGGCCCGCCCGATGACCAGCGGATACCTCGCGTCATACTGCGACTTCAGTGTTGCGGTGCCATAGTCCAGCGCCATCGCGAAGGTCACTGCCTTGATGACAGACCCCAGTTCGAACACGCCCGCTGTAGCGCGGTTGACGTTCTCGGACTTGAGCGCATCCGAGGGATTGTTGGGGCTGAAATCAGGCAGCGAGACAAGCGCCAGCACTTCGCCCGTATAGGCATTCAACACGATGCCTGCCGCAGCCTTGGCGCGGAACTTCGCGATCGCCTTGGTGAGCTCGTCGGTCACTGCATGCTGCACCCGGACATCGATCGAGGTTTGCGCCGGCATCGATGCGGCCCGGGTAGGATCGGCCAGCGAAGCCGTGTACAGCGCGCCCTGGTCGTCGAGATATTTCTCCAGCCCGGCGATGCCTTTCGAGTCCAAGTCTACCGCCCCGAGCACGTGCGCGGCCAGGTTGCCCATCGGATAGATCCGGCGGGTCTCGCTGCGGAATCCGACGCCTGGAATGCCCATGTTGTGGATGAGTTCGCGTTCGGCCGGCGAGACCTCGCGCTGGATCCAGACGAACCGGCGCTTGCGGTTTTCAAGCTTGCGGCGCAGCTCCTTCGCGTCGAGATGCGGCAGCGCGCCAGTCAGCAATTCGACTGCCTCGTCGATATCGATCATCTTCGCGGGGTCCGCGTACAGCGACGATACCGGGATGTCCGCGGCCAGCGTATGCCCGTACCGGTCGGAGATGTTCGGCCTTGGAATCCGGGGCTCCGGACCGCTTCTCGCGTGCTGCTGGCCAGCGCCGCCTTCGACGATGGTCAGCCAGCCGGCCTTGCCGATCAGCACGGCAAGTCCCATTGCAAATCCGGCCACGACAAGCCGCAGGCGCTTGTGGCCGCGCAGCATGCCGTTTCTGGCCATCTGGTCGGATGTCGGATCGGTCACGGTCATTGCATCATCCGCAAGAGATCGGCCAGCGGGTCATCGCTGGCGGGTGTTTCATCAGGCGAAGCCGCAGGCGGCGGCGGCAGCGAGCCGGTAATGTCGCCTGGCCGCTTTATCTGGTCCGGCATCAGCGGACCCATGCCCAGGTGATACCGTGCCAGCCGCTCGAGCCTCCGCGGCCTGGTCAGCAGGCTCCACTCGGCGTTGAGCAGGCCGATCAGTTCGTATTCGCCGTCAATGTTTTTCTGCGTGGCGGCAATCTCGCGTTCCAGCGAGCGGGTATTGTGTTCCAGCTTGTAAAGCGCGAAACTGGATGCCAGAACGGCCGGGACCAGAAGGAAATTGAGCAGCCTCAGCATAACGACACCTCCCTGCCGAAATCTTCCAGGCGGAACGGGTGCGCCAGCGCCTCGGTTCGTCTGCCTGCCCTCAGCCGGGCCGACCGGGCGCGCGGATTGGCCTGCGTCTCGGCCTCGTCCGCAACGATGCCGCCGCGGGCAATGTCCTCGAAGGAAGGCTCGATCTCGCTGGTTCCCGGGGCGTGGCGCGAAGCTCTCGGCGCCCTGCCCGTGCGCGACTGCAGGAAGCGCTTGACGATCCGGTCCTCCAGCGAATGGAACGTCACCACCGCAAGCCGCCCGCCCGGCTTCAGCAGGCGCTCGGCTGCGGCCAGGGCCTCGGCAAGTTCCTTCAGTTCGGCATTTACGAAGATGCGCAAGGCCTGGAAGGTCCGCGTGGCCGGATGAATGGACGGACCTTTTGACTTTGGCGGCCGCCCGATGGTGGCCTCGATTACGCCGGCAAGATCGAGCGTGCGCTCGAACGGGCTGCTGGCCCGGCGCGCAACAATGGCCTTGGCGATCGAGTAGGCCCGCTTTTCCTCGCCGAGCACGGCAATGATATGGCGCAGGTCCCGCTCCTCGAATGAGTTGACCACGTCGGCAGCGCTCATGCCTTCCTGCGCCATGCGCATGTCCAGCGGCCCATCGCGCATGAACGAAAAGCCGCGCTCCGCCTGGTCCAGCTGCATCGACGATACGCCGACGTCGAGCACGATGCCGTCGACGCCATCGAGGCCGGCGCGAGCGGCGATGACTTCCATCCGGGAGAAGCGGCCCTCGGCCAGTTCCAGCCGGCCGTCACTTTCACCCACCAGGCCCTGCCCCCCGGCAATGGCAGCAGGGTCGCGGTCGATGGCGATCACCCGGACGCCAGGCACCTTGAGCAGCGCCCGCGAATAGCCACCCGCGCCGAAGGTGCCATCAACGATGACCTCTCCTGCCTGCGGCTGCAATGCATCCAGTACCGGCTGCAACAGCACCGGCACGTGACGCTCCGGCGTGTCCTCGCCTGGACGTGTCATAATCCCTTGTTGTCCCACCCGGCAGCCCTGCCATCCGCGCCATCCCGAGCAAACGGAACATTGGCTGGCGGGAACTGCCGTCAATACGTTAACGCGCGTTAGGACTTTGGAGCCGCGATGCTTAACAATTGGTTGATGCGGTGACTCGTTACGCGCCAGTGCGTCAAATATTGCCGCAATTCGTCGTGCAAAAAGCAAAACGGCCCGCAAACGGGCCGTCCGGCATGTACATCGGCAGATAGCTGTATCAGCGCCTGCCGCCGCCGCCACCCGGTCTGCGGCCCTGATTCTGCCCTGCCGGCGGCGGTGCGCCCTTGGCATCCTTGTGGCGGAAGGTGATGCGGCCCTTGTCGAGGTCGTACGGCGTCATCTCGACGGTCACCCGGTCACCCGCGATGGTGCGGATGCGGAACTTCTTCATCTTGCCTGCGGTGTAGGCGATGATCTCGTGATCGTTCTCCAGCTTCACACGGAAGCGCGAGTCTGGCAGCACCTCGGTTACGACGCCTTCGAACTCGAGCACTTCTTCTTTCGACATAAAAACTTTCCCTGTCGGTTCCTGGTTGGCCGCTAGATAGCCTGTTGCGGCCGGATAATCAACTTTCGCGAAAATGTTGAGGCCGGACCGGCGTTAGCTGCCGGCCCGGCCTCGCGACACTCAGCGTGGGCGGATCAGCCCATCTGGATATCTGCAGCCTGATTGCCGCGGCCGCGCGGGTCGGCCTCGACCACGAAGCTTACCTTGTCGCCGTCCTTGAGACCCTGCAGGCCAGAGCGCTGGATTGCAGTGATGTGGACGAACACGTCCTTGGAGCCGTCTTCAGGAGCGATGAAACCAAAGCCCTTGGTCGTATTGAAGAACTTGACGGTGCCGTTGACACGCATAGGGACATACCTTTCCCGATCTTGATCCTGGAATGACCAGTCCGGCTCAAGAATTCCTGCCGGTCTCTGGGAAGCACGGGAAAGTCGTCTCGGCGGTTTTACGGCGTTGATGTCTAACCGGTCGTCCAGGGCGCACCCATTCCATTCACGATGCGCCGGCTGGGCATATGTATAGCAAATGATCCCCGGGCCTTCAACGGAACTGTACGTCATGCCGCATCCGGAACAGGCAGGGAATTCATGACACCAGCCGGCCTGTAAGCCGGGTTCTGTCCGCGAACACGGCAAGATGCCAGCTCGCTGGATGACCATTCATCTGGGTTGCGCGTTGCCGCGCACCTCGTGCAGCCAACCCGGGCAGCGTTCCGGAAAACGCGAACCGCAAGGCGTGAACCTTGCCTGCCGCCCCTATTTGGCCTTGCTCCCGGTGGGGTTTGCCGTGCCGTCCGCGTTGCCGCGTCCGCGGTGCGCTCTTACCGCACCCTTTCACCCTTGCCCCGGTCCCGAAGGACCAGGGCGGTTTGCTTTCTGTGGCACTTTCCCTGGAGTCGCCTCCGCCGGACGTTATCCGGCACCGTGTTTCCGTGGAGCCCGGACTTTCCTCACCGGCGCCGGAAACCGGCAACCGGCGCGGTCATCCAGCCGGCTGGTGTCATGGAAGAGCATATATCATGCAACACTGGCGCAAATCCAATACTCAGCAGCAAGCACCATGCACTGGCGCCTGCCAGACCCATGCCGGCATGAATCGGATAAATTGTCACCGTGCAGTAGACGCAACCGAAAGGTGTTGCAAGTTGTTGAAGACCTGCCAGTATGTGCACAAAAAAATTGGAAATTACCCAACGTAAACAATGCGAGTCGGTCGCTTGATCCGGTTTCTTTAGGTCGACGACGATCCAATATTCAATGCCGTCTGCGCGAAGCATTTTCAGAACGCAGAAGACCTTGAGTTCGTCCAGTTCGACAACATTTCGCAAACCGAACGCCGGCTGATGGAAGCAGCACCAGTGGACGTATTGATGCTGGATCTGTCCCTGCCGGACCGCGACGGGATCGAATTTCTCTCCACGCTCAAGCAACTCAACTTCCAGGGCAAGCTGATCTTCATGTCGAGCCAGCCACGCAGTGTACTGGACATGGCCTCGACGCTTGCCGCGTCGCTCGGCCTGAACCTTGTGCTGCGGTTGGAAAAGCCGCTGTCGCCGGAGAAGCTCGCCCAGATCGACCAGGTATTGAGGGCAACCGCATAATCAACTGGCATGCATCGCAAGCAGGGCCTCCAGCCGCGCTTGCGTTTCGGGATCCGCACGTCCGTCGCAAAGCAGCGGCCTGAAGTGCAGCTGGAAACTGTAGACCACCGTGCTCAAACGACTGTCATAGGCCTCGCCCGGGTCGACGCCGTAGCCGTAGGCTGCAAGGTTCCGCCGCAACGCTGAAACCGCCGGGCCGCTATCGCCCTCGGCAAGACAAACGCCGCCGGAGGGCTCCACGGCTGCGGGCCACAGTCCCACCCCGGCACCTGCCAGCCGCTCCCACGGAAACCTCTCACCGGGATCGATCTTGCGCCCGGGCGCCACGTCTGAATGGGCCAGCACCCGCCGCGGCGCAATGCCGTGACGCGAAACAATGTCTTTCGACAGCGCGATGACCGCTTCGATCTGCGCATCCGGAAAGTCGCGATAGTCCGAGCCGTGACCCGGATTGACGATTTCGATGCCGATGGACCGGGAGTTAACGTCGTCCCTGCCCTCCCACGACGAAGCGCCCGCATGCCAGGCGCGCAGGTCCTCATCGACCATGTGCACGATGCGGCCGTCCTCGTGCACCAGGTAATGGCACGACACCTGCCCCGCATCCGTGGTCAGCAATTCGATGGCATACCCGGCTGTCGGCGTGCCGGTGTAGTGCAGCAGCAGAATGTCCGGTTTCTGGCCGCCTCGGCGTTCATTGAAATTGACCGCCGGCACCCAGTCATATGGCAGGCGGGCCGATGTCATAGACCGCGCTCGCGCTCCACCTGGACCCATGCCTCGGTAATGCGCGCGAGCCGCTTGGTCGCGATCGAGACCGCCTCTTCCGGCATGCCGGCGGCGATGTGCCGGTCCGGGTGGTTTTCCTTCACCAGTCGACGGTAGTGCGCCTTGAGTTCGCTGTTGGATGCCTCGCAATTGATGCCCAGCACGGCATATGGGTCGTCGTCCTGGCCACGCAGGTTGCGTGAACGGATGCAGCCAAACCTGGCTTCAAGCCCGAGTATGCGCACGACATTTTCAAGGAAGGTGAGTTCTTCCGGCCCGACATGACCGTCAGCGCGCGCAATGTGAAACAGCCCGTCGACCAGATCCTCCAGCACGTCAGGCTGATCGGAGAACAGCCGCTGGATCTTGCGGGCATAGGAATCGTACCCGGCCACTTCCTGCTTTGCGAGGTTGAACACCCGCGCCACGTTGGCCAGCTCATCCGGCCTGACCACGAAGATTTCCTTGAACGCAGAGATTTCGGCAGGCGTTACCACGCCATCGGCCTTGGCCATCTTGGCCGACAGCGCGATCACGCCGATGGTGAAGGCCACCGACTTCTGCGGATCGCGCTTTGCCCGCGGCGCGCCCACGATCCGGGCCAGGGCCTCGGATACGCTGTCGCCGACCGCCGACAGGACTTCGGTGATTCTCGTCCAGATTGTCATCACTTGTAACATTAGCCTACCGCCGCTAGCCTTCGCGACGCCTTTTGCAAACGGTTACGCGATTTTCATGACAGACACCACCCGTGGGCTTCTGCTGGCACTTGCCGGCGTGGTCATCTTCGGCCTCACGCTGCCGTTTACGCGCATGGCCGTGGCGGAACTGCCGCCGGTATTCGTCGGCCTTGGCCGTGCCGTCGTCGTCGCCGTGATTGCCGCCATCATGCTTGCCATGACGCGTTCAGCCCGGCCGATCCGTCGCGATGTCCTCAGGTTGTTGCTGGCCGGTTTCGGCATTGTCATCGGATTTCCAGTGTTCTCGGCCATTGCCATGCAGTCTGCGCCGGCAAGCCATGGCGGCGTCGTGCTGGGCATCCTGCCGCTGGCGACCGCTGCGGCTGCCATCGTGTTCGCGGGCGAGCGGCCTTCGGCAAAGTTCTGGGCGTGGGCTGTTGCAGGCTCTGTGGCTGTGGTCACCTTCGCCGTACTCAACGCCGGCACAACCGATGTGTATCTGGCCGATCTCTGGCTGCTGGCAGCCGTCGCCTCAGCCGCCATGGGGTATGCCATCTCTGGCGACCTGACGAAGCGGCTGGGCGGCTGGCAGGTCATCTCGTGGTGCCTCATCGTGATGTTGCCGGTCATCCTCTTGCCGGCCATGTTCACCTTGCCGGACATCAACTGGAATGCCTCCGGGCGGGCATGGGCTTCGTTCGCCTATGTCGCTGTATTCTCGCAATTCCTCGGCTTCTTCTTCTGGAACAACGGTCTGGCACTGGCAGGCATTGCGCGCGCCGGGCAGATGCAACTGTTCCAGATTTTCGTGACGCTGGCCGGATCCTGGGTACTGCTCGGCGAACCGCTGAGCCTGGTGACCTCGGGCTTTGCGGCGGCCGTGGTATTCTGCGTGTGGATGGGAAGAAAGGCATGATGTGAAAGGGAGCGGCGGCTCCCTCTCCCGCTGGCGGCAGAGGGTTGGGGTGAGGGTGGAGCAACACGGCGCCGGCCTTCCACGATCGTCACCCGAGCGCGGGCTGGGGTCCAATAACCACGCCCGCAATTCATTGAACCGGCGCATTGGATGCCAGCCTTCGCTGGCATGACGGCGTGTTTGGAACCGCACATGTCAAACTGCCATCAGCATGTCTCCATTCGAGCGGAGCGAGGCAAGCGTGACCGCGCGCCGGCCGGTCAGGTCGCCCATGCGGAGGCGTCTACGCGCAGCGTGGACTGCCGTGAGCTCTAAGAAACTTCCAGGAAACACGGGCCACTCAGCGTCGCACCGGTTGTTTGTATATTATAGGCGCTTCACCAGATCAGCATGCGCCCATGGGCGCATAAGCTGATCTGCACCTGAAAGACGATCATCTTTCTGCGATCATCATGATCGCAGGATGGTCTTAGGCGGCCCGTCCGCAGGCGACTGCACCTTTCCGCTCTCTCCGGACCCGCCATTGGCAGCATCCAGGTTGTGCATTACGCGATCCTTCCGGACCGGGTCGGTGTCAGGTGCCCGGCAACGAGGGGCGCGGGCGTTACTCCACGCATCGCTGCCGGAACCGGCGGCCTTTCCTGCGAAGCGGCAACGCGTCCGTTCGTTCCTCTCAGGATCGGTGAGAAGGAATATAGTCCATTATAGGATAAAAGTCGACACATTGCCGAAGAATCAGAAGACGCCGGCCTCAAGCCCCGCCGCCATGGCAAGACCCAGTTCCTCGACCTGCGCCACAAAGCCATCCTGCCACTGCCCGTGCAGGATCATCGGTTCCTGCACCAGTTTCCAGCGAAGCCCGCCGGTAATGCTTTCGATGGCGCGGCGCGTGCCGGTGCCGTCAAGGCCTGCACGAATGTAGACGCCAAGCGGCAGGCCTTGGCTTTCCTCGATCACGCCGTAGTAGGTGCGGTCGAAGAAGTCCTTCAGCGCACCCGCCATGTAGCCAAGGTTTTCCGTGGTGCCGAGGATGATGCCATCACACGCCAGCAAATCCTCCACGCCCGCCTCGAACGGCGTCTTGGACACCACCTCGATACCGGCCACCTCTGGCGACGAGGCTCCGCGCACCGCCGCATCACGCAGGCGCACTGTGTTGGGCGACGGCACATGCGCGATGATGAGCAGGCGTTTGGTCATGAGTGGCCCACTCTACGAGTGGCCCTGAACGGGACGCGGCGCATAGGGGGCCTCCAGCGAGGCGATCTGCGCGTCCGTCAGCTTGATGTCGAGGGCGGCGACGGCGTCTGACAGGTGATGCGGTTTGGTCGCACCGATGATCGGCGAGGTCACGCCCTTGGCCAGCACCCAGGCCAGCGCAACTTGAGCCGGCTTGACCCCAAGCTTTTCCGAGAGCTTCTCGACACGCGCAAGAATGGCAAAGTCCTGCCTGGTGCCGAAATAGCCCTGTGCGATCTTGTCGGTCTGGCCGCGCGACGTGGCACCCGTGCCATCCTTCGGCTTGTTGCCGGCGAGGAACCCGCGCGCCATCGGCGACCACGGCACCAGCGCCACGCCTTCAGACTTGCAATACGGGATCATCTCGCGCTCTTCCTCGCGGTAGCAGAGGTTATAGAAGTTCTGCATGACCGCAAAACGCGCCCAGCCATTGGCCCGCTGCATTTCACGCACCTTTGCAAACTGCCACGCCCACATGGACGAAGCGCCGAGATAGAGCGCCCTGCCCGAGCGGACCACGTCATTCAGCGCCTCGGCCATTTCCTCCATCGGCGTGTCATGGTCGAGCCGGTGAATGTAGAGAAGGTCCACGTAATCGGTCTTCAGCCGCTTCAGGGAAGCGTCGATGGCTTCCATGATGTGCTTGCGCGACAGGCCCTTGTCGTTCGGACCGTCGCCCATGGTAAGGCAAACCTTGGTGGCAATCACGGCGCCGGACCGCTTCATGTTGGCCTTGACGAAATTGCCGAGAATTTCCTCGCTGACGCCGACGGAGTAGAAATCGGCCGTATCGAAGAAATTGATGCCGGCATCCAGCGCACCTTTCAGGAACGGCTGTGCATCCTTCTCGCCCAGCACCCAGGGGTGATGCGGCCATCCAGCGGTGCCATAGCTCATCATGCCGAGGCAAAGCTTCGACACCTTGACGCCCGCAGCGCCCAGTTTCACGTATTCCATGTCGGTCATCCCTAGTTGTAGTTGCGCCGCGTCAGCGTGATGATTTCCTTGTTCCCGGCATCCATCAGCTGCAACCGGTCGTCATTGAGCCGGTAAGAGTCGATCCGCTGCAACATGTCCAGCCAGACCTTTTCATGCGCCATGCGCATCTCGCCGCACATCTTGCGCGTCGTCGCCAGCGGCCCCAGCTTCAGGTTGACGCCGTCGGCGGCGTAGCTGCCCATGAACGTGTTGCATCCGGCATTGCCGAAAGCGCGGCCATCTGCGCCGAACTGCACCGAGCGCTGGTCGACAGCCACGCCCGTGCCCCACTCCGAGCCGGCAAGCGGATTGTCCTGGGCAAAAGCAGGCGGCGCGGCAAGCGCCAGCGCGAGAAGAATGAGAACGCGTTTCATCGGCTGAATATGGACGCCGCGAACGGGCGCGGTCAATCGGGCTTGCCGGGCCGTGAAAACCAAAAAACCGATCAAGTTGGCGGCGTTTGCCGCAACGAGATCGGTTTCAGCGCACCTGGCGTACATCCGGCCTCGGCGCTATTGAGACTGAATATAGGTGCCAATTGTTAAGATTCAATGAACGCGGCGAATTAAAGTGAGGCAGCCGCCCGTGCGGCCTGGTCATAGTGGCCCGACAGCACGCGCAGTTCGCGCGCCAGTTCGCTTGCCGTCTCTGGCTTCAGGCCCAGCGAGCGGATGGTGTCAACCAGCAGATCCTCGCGCACTTCGCGGTATTTAATGCAGGCCTGCTCGCCCTTCTCCGTCAGCGTAACCGTTTTCTCCTTGCCCGACTTACCGGACTTGACCAGCCCCGCAGCCTCCAGCTTGCGCAAGGCATAGGTGACGAGGTGGGTGTCTTCCACGTTCAGCACGAGGCAGATGTCGGCCAGCCGCTTCGGCTTGGTGCGGTGGTGAACCGAGAACAGCACCAAAACGTCCAGCGCTGACATGCCGGGGTGGCCCGCGGCGGTCATGCAGCGTACCATCCAGCGGTGGAAGGCGTGGCTCGCCATGATCAGCCCGAACTCGAACTCCGACAGGGCCGGCATGGCGCCTTGCGCCAGGTGCGAGGAGGACACGATTGGTCCGAGCTTGTGGCTTTTGCGTTCACTCATGTTGACATTTTATCGATAATTTGTAGACGTTGGCAAGACCAGGTTTGCGTGCTGCAATGTACCAGCCCACACAACAGGCGCGGAAGAGCGAAGCTCTGACAGGAAAACGAAAATGACCAAATGGGACTTCTGGATCGACCGGGGCGGCACCTTCACGGACCTGGTGGCGCGCAAGCCCGACGGAACGCTTCAGGCGCACAAGCTGCTCTCCGAGAATCCGGAAAGCTACAAGGACGCCGCCATCCAGGGCATCCGCGACCTGATGGGCGTCGGCAAGAACGAGCGCATTCCGGCCGAGCGCATCAACACGGTGAAAATGGGAACCACCGTCGCCACCAACGCGCTGCTGGAGCGAAAGGGCGACCGCACCCTGCTGCTCACCTCGAAGGGCTTCCGCGACGCGCTTGAGATCGGCTACCAGGCGCGGCCGGACATTTTCGCGCTCAACATCATCAAGCCGGAACTGCTGTACGAGCGCGTCGAGGAAGTGAACGAGCGCGTGCTGGCCGACGGCACGGTGGAGCAGCCGCTGGACGAAGCAGGCGCCCGTGACGCGTTGCAGGCAGCCTATGACGCCGGCATTCGCGCCGTGGCCATCGTGTTCATGCACGGCTACCGGTACACCGACCATGAAGTGAGCGCCGGCGAGATCGCCCGCGAGATCGGCTTCACGCAGGTCTCCATCAGCCACGAGGTCTCGCCGCTGATGAAGCTGGTGGGACGCGGCGACACCACTGTCGTTGACGCCTACCTCTCCCCCATCCTGCGCCGCTACGTGGACCAGGTGGCAAGCGAGCTTGGCACCGAGGGTACGGACTGCCGGCTCATGTTCATGCAGTCCTCCGGCGGGTTGACGGCGGCGGAACTGTTCCAGGGCAAGGACGCCATCCTGTCCGGCCCGGCGGGCGGCGTGGTCGGCATGGTCGAGACCGGGCGCATGGCCGGGTTCGACAAGCTGATCGGCTTCGACATGGGGGGCACCTCGACCGACGTTGCCCACTATGACGGCGAGTTCGAGCGCGCCTTCGAGACCGAGGTGGCCGGCGTGCGCATGCGCGCGCCAATGATGCGCATCCACACGGTGGCGGCAGGCGGCGGATCTATCCTGCACTATGACGGCGCGCGCTTCCGCGTGGGACCGGACTCGGCCGGCGCCAACCCCGGTCCCGCCTGCTACCGGCGTGGCGGACCGCTGGCGGTGTCCGATGCCAACGTGATGCTCGGCAAGCTCAGCCCGGCCTACTTCCCGAAAGTGTTCGGACCCAATGGCGATGAGCCGCTAGACGCTGATGCAGTGCGCAGGAAGTTCCAAGCGCTCGCCAACGAGATCGGCGACGGCAAGACGCCGGAGGACGTCGCCGAGGGCTTCATCCGCATTGCGGTCGAGAACATGGCCAACGCCATCAAGAAGATTTCCGTGCAGCGCGGCTACGACGTGCAGGGCTACGCACTGAACTGCTTCGGCGGCGCCGGCGCACAGCACGCCTGCCTGATCGCCGACACGCTGGGCATGAAGACGGTCTACATTCATCCGTTCGCCGGCGTGTTGTCGGCCTATGGCATGGGGCTCGCCGACATCCGCTCGCACCGGCAGCTCGCGGTGGAGGAAACGCTGGCGCCGGAAATTGAATCACGCCTCAAGCAAATCGCTGCAAGCCTTTCAAAAGACTCCGAAAAAGAGCTGGTGGAACAAGGTATCTGCCCGCCGGCAATCGTCACCAGGCCACGCACGCTGCTGCGCTACAAGGGCACGGATTCCGCACTCGATATCGACCTCGATACGGCCGACCGGATGCGCGCTGCCTTCGAGGCCGCGCACAAGGCACAGTTCGGCTTCACCTCGCCGGGCACCGACATCATCGTTGAAGCGGTCACGGTGGAATCCGTCGGCGGCGGGTCTGATGCCGCCGAGCCGGAACACGCGCTTTCGGGCGGTGAAGCAACGCCCATGGACACCACCCGGATATATGCCGGCGGCGAGTGGCACGACGCCCCGCTCCATGACCGGTCGAAGCTCAAGCCCGGCATGACCGTGCCAGGCCCCGCCCTGATCATCGAGGCGCACAACACCACCGTCATCGAACCCGGCTGGCAGGCGACGATCTCGAAGCTCGACCACATGGTGCTGACCCGCGCCATGGCAGCGAAGCGCGAGTTTGCCATCGGCACCACCGCCGACCCGGTCATGCTGGAGGTGTTCAACAACCTGTTCATGTCGATTGCCGAGCAGATGGGCGTGACGCTGGAGAAGACCGCCTACTCCGTGAACATCAAGGAGCGGCTCGACTTCTCCTGCGCCGTTTTCAACGCCGAGGGCCAACTGGTCGCCAACGCCCCGCACATGCCGGTGCACCTGGGGAGCATGGACAAGTCGGTGGAGACCATCATCGCCAACAATCCGGTGATGCACCCGGGCGACGTCTTCATGCTGAACGCCCCCTACAATGGCGGCACCCACCTGCCCGACATCACCGTGGTGACACCGGTATTCGACGCCGGCGGCAAGACCATCCTCTTCTACACCGCCAGCCGCGGCCACCACGCCGACGTGGGCGGCATGGCGCCGGGCTCCATGACGCCGCTGGCGACGACCATCCACGAGGAAGGCGTCGTCATCGACAACTTCAAGATGGTGGACCGGGGCACCTTCCTGGAGAAGGAAACCTTCGAACTGTTGACCTCCGGCGAGTATCCCTGCCGCAACCCGGCGCAGAATATCGCCGACCTGAAGGCGCAGGTCGCCGCCAATGAAAAGGGCGTGCAGGAACTCGCCAAGATGGTGAAGCAGTTCGGCCTCGACGTGGTGCAGGCCTATATGAACCACGTGCAGGACAATGCCGAGGAAAGCGTACGCCGGGTGATCGGGGCGCTGCACGACTGCGAATACGACTACGAGATGGATGCGGGCCAGCACATCCGCGTGAAGATCACCGTGGACCGCGACAGCTGCTCGGCGACGGTGGACTTCACCGGCACCAGCGAACAGCAGCCGAACAACTTCAACGCACCCCGGCCCGTCACCAACGCCGCCGTGCTGTACGTGTTCCGCTGCATGGTGGCCGACAACATCCCGATGAACGCCGGCTGCCTCAAGCCGATCACCATCATCACGCCACCGCGCACCATGCTGTCGCCGGAGTATCCGGCAGCCGTCGTGGCCGGCAACGTGGAGGTATCGCAGGCCGTCACCTCCTGCCTGTTCGGCGCGCTGAAGGCGGTGGCGGCCAGCCAGTCCACCATGAACAACTTCAACTTCGGCAACGCGAAGTACCAGTATTACGAGACCATCTGCTCCGGCACCGGCGCAGGACCAGGCTTCGACGGCACGCCGGCGGTGCACACCCACATGACCAACACGCGGCTGACCGACCCGGAAATCCTCGAGTTCCGCTACCCGGTGGTGCTGGAAGACTTCCACATCCGCAGGAATGCCGGCGGGCACGGCAAGTGGTCCGGCGGCGGCGGCATCCGGCGCACCGTGCGCTTCCTCGAACAGATGGACGTGTCGCTGCTGACCGGCCACCGGCGCGTGCCGCCGTTCGGGCTGGAAGGCGGCGAACCGGGCGAAGTGGGCCAGAACTGGTGCCGCCGCGCCGGCGGCACCATGGAGCAGCTCAAGGCCTGCGACCAGACCGTGGTTCACCCCGGCGATGCCATCATCATCCAGACACCGACTGGCGGGGGGTATGGAAAGGCGTGAGGCTGCGGCTGGCCAACGGCAGCTATGCGGACAAAGCTGCACTTTCCTCTCCCCCCTTGAGGGGGAGAAAGCAAAAGCTTGGCCTTGACGTAGACAAGGCCTTAGCATTTGCCAGAGGGGGGCTAATCCATGCGCCGCACCA